>NZ_JBLWEX010000286.1:0-36692 GCF_048323875.1 Yersinia sp. LJYL362 | reverse complement strand
AAGAGACGTTTAATCGCCTCCGGCTGATCCTGCTACTGGTATTGGGGTTTGCAGAACGCAATCCAGGGCTGACTCGCATTATGACCGGGCATGCATTGATGTTCGAGCAAGACCGCTTGCAAGGGCGAATTAACCAGTTGTTTGAGCGAATTGAAGTACAGCTACGTCAGGTTCTGCGCGAGAAAAAACTGCGAGAAGGGCAAGGTTTTATCCATGATGAAGCCTTACTGGCAACACAGTTACTGGCGTTTTGTGAAGGGATGCTCTCACGTTTTGTTCGTTCGGAATTCCGCTACCGGCCGACGCAAGAATTTGATGCTCGCTGGCCTCTGATTGTGGCTCAATTGCAATAAGCCGCAAAGTCGTTGTGATAGTCATATAAAAAGGGCCAAACGGCCCTTAAATATGATTAAAGTTACCGCAACATGTATTGCTTTTGACTTACTTGCGTTCAGAATCCAGTTTTTCACTGTGCTTGACGACATCCTGAGCCTTAGTATAGCTCTCTATAAGCAACTGATAGTTAGGGAAAATCCCCGTGTAAGCTTGCGCCCATTCAGCGGCATCTTTACGGTTCCAGGTTTTTTGCAGTTCAGCCGCCACCCCTGCAACATCAATCGGTACCACCCCCGCCTGCATTACACGCGCCAGTGTAATCTCTTCGGCCATTTTGGAGTAAGTTCCTGAAGCGTCAATCACAGCAAACACTTGGTAGCCATCAGCAACAGCCGCGATAGCAGGGAATGCCATACATACGCTAGTAATGGTGCCTGCGATGATAAGTTGTTTCTTGCCAGTTGCTTTTACAGCCGCAACGAAATCCGGATTATCCCAGGCGTTAATTTCTCCCTTACGCGCCACATATTGAGCATGCGGAGCATATTCATGGATCTCAGGAATCAATGGACCGTTGGGGCCTTGCGGCACAGAAGCGGTGGTTATCACCGGAATCTTGGCCAAGGTGGCGATTTTAGCCAAAGAAACGGCCAAACGGCGCAAGGTGGTAAAAGGCATATCATGTACTGTCTGGAACAAGCCACTTTGATGATCAATCAACAACATGGCCACATTGGTTGGGTCAATAATAGGTTTTTGGTTGTTAAAATTTGCAGGTGTACTCATGAGTACTATCTCCTTCCAAATGAGGATACCGAACCCTTGATCGCGCCATGAGTTGTGCACTGAGGGCCGCCAATGGGCTATTTATCCAAATGCCCATGTTGATATCGACGATCGCCATCGCGATCTCACCCTATATGTTCACGGTGGTATAGCCACCATTGATAGTTTTCATGGCTGCCACATGAATTTATAAGGTTGAAAAAGTATAGTTATAGAACCATGAGGTGAGTAGAAGCATTATTTGGGCTCACTGTCCTATATACTGGACAATAGTCGTAAGGATTTATTTCCATAAGCGCAAAACTACAAAAGGGCCAAATGGCCCTTTTTTGTATTCTTGGTTCAGCGAATCTTAAACGCCGTACTGTTCTCGGTAGTGGCGTACTGCTGTCAAATGATTGGCCATTTCTGGTTTCTCTTCCAGATAACTGATCACATCATTGAGCGTCACAATCGCAATAACTTTGCAGTGATAATCACGCTCCACTTCCTGAATCGCAGATATCTCACCACGGCCACGTTCCTGACGGTCTAATGAAATCATCACACCAGCCAATGTCGCGCCCTGCGCATTGATAATCTCCATTGATTCACGAATGGCAGTACCAGCAGTTATCACATCATCCACCAGCATAACTCGACCTTGTAACGGGCTCCCTACCAGACTACCGCCTTCACCGTGATCTTTTGCTTCTTTACGGTTGAAGCAATAAGGCACATCACAGTCATGGTGCTCAGCCAGTGCTACAGCAGTGGTCGTCGCAATAGGTATACCTTTATAGGCTGGCCCGAATAAAAGATCGAATTCTACGCCACAATCCATTAATGCCGCAGCATAAAAGCGCCCGAGTTTTGCCAGATCAAGCCCGGTATTAAACAATCCTGCATTAAAGAAATAGGGGCTAATCCGCCCAGACTTCAGGGTAAATTCGCCAAACTTCAACACCTGCTTGTTAAGCGCAAACTCGATAAACTCGCGCTGATAGGCTTTCATTGGTACTTCTCCTCTCCAGATTGTGACCGCTTTCGTTAATCACTGTATTTATTAATTTGGTACACCATAAACCTGATTCACGGCTTTTATCTGTGCATGAATTCTTGGTTAGCGGGTAAAAAAAAGGCGACTAATAAGTATCTTGACAACCCCAAGAATAGCAGGGGTTGTCATTATAAAACAATAGCTTATATTTTTTAAGTCGCACTAACCAGTTCTAATTAGTGCCAGTTAATGGACAATTATGGACACTTTATGGACATTCCCGCGATGGGATTATACGCCACTGCATCCTGTAAAAAGTCTGGCGCAAAGTGCGCATAGGTCATTGTTTGCTGTATCGTCGCATGCCCTAAAATACGTTGAAGCGTAATGATATTCCCTCCGTTCATCATAAAATGCGTTGCGAACGTATGCCGCAAAACATGTACCGCCTGACCCGGTGGTAAATCTGGCTTCACTTTTTTTAGTACATTACGGACGGTTGTATAGTTTGGGTAAAACAAAGCGCCGGTTTTTCCGCTGACTACGAGCGCCTTTAGCTCACTCGATATTGGAACGGTTCGCCGCTTACCATTTTTGGTTTTCATGAATGTTACCTTATCACCGATAATATGCTCACATTTAAGGTTCGCTATTTCACTCCACCGCCCACCGGTAGCAAGGCACAGCAAAACAGCCTTGTGATCATCCCCCGATAGTAGACTGATGAAACTTTCTATCTCTTCATCAGATAAAAAGGACATGTCCGTCTCACCTTCTCTGAATGGCTTCACTCCCTCAAATGGGTTTGGGCTGTGGTATTCATCGGCATTAATTAACTTGGTAAACATCCCCCTTAAAATGGCTTGGTGCCGATTAACACTTGACGGTTTCAGCCCTGCACTCAACATGCGCACGCGATAGTCTATAAACGACTTTCTGGTAAGTTGGTCGGCCCTAACAACATCCTGCTCACTGAGATTTTTAATGATCGCAGTCAGCCGTTCCTTTTCCTTCTCGCCTCGCACGTGACTCTGGCCGTGATACACCCACCACAACCCAAGTAATTCAGTGAGTTTTCTGCGGTCTGCTGGTTTTTCCAGCCAATCTTTATCATGGTAATTAACAAGAATATGACGCTCAAAAACTTGAGCCTCGCCTTTCGTGTTAAACCTACGCCGAATTCGCTTTCCCTCGGAACCCTGCGGCCTAATGTCCACTTCATAACGACCATCATCGAGCTTCTTAATCGACATAAGTAAGCCCTCCGACGTAGCTAACAGCCTGTAACCAAAGGTCGTCAGCGTATTCGTAATAAATATCTAACCAATTTTCGTTTCTGATGGGGGTAACGTTGTGGCTTCTGGCCCATCAAGAGAGAGGGCCGGTGCTATTTGCCCGGCTGCTGGATTGACTTCGTCAAACATAAACCAGTCTCTGTATTTTCTAAATTTGGATACTTTCAGCATTCTTATGATGGCGTCAGCTCCCGGCTTTGATCTTCCCTGCTCGTAGTGAATGAATGTTCCGTAAGGAATTCCTGTTAAATCAGACATTTCTTTTTGACTGAGCCTTTCGGACTCCCTAATCAGTTTTATTTTTTCACCTAATCCAATTGACATAGTGCGAACATCTCCATAGTATCTACTCCAATTGGAATAGAATATTGTGTTGTAACTGGTTTCAATTAGTTCTAACTCGATACCAAGTAGCAAGCTGGAGAATAGCAAATGTCTGACGAAGCTAAAACGATAGATGAAACTACCGAAGCGAAAACCAGAACTGGCAAGCCGGTGAAAGAAGAAATTCGCTTATCTGTTAACCCTTCTGACCTGTTATCAAAAGAGGGTTTCGCCCTTCATATCGGTAAGACTGTTGGTGCCGTAGTAGCAATGGCAAAGGCCGGAAAATTACCCGCTTTTTACATGGCTGACCCTCTTAAGCCTGGCGGCCAAGCGGAGTTATGGATCAACCGTAAGGAATGGGACGACCACGCGAAACAATTAGTAGATACCGCGCCCGCTGCATGGCATGGCTGGAAAGACCGCATTAACGTAAGCAAGCCAGGTAAAGGCCGCAAACACAAAGTAGAGGCGGCAGCATGATGAATCTTGCCATATCAGCCACCAAACGCCTGTTTGAAGAAACACTTAACCCAATTTGTGCAGTGGTAAAAGTCAGCGAACACACCAGCGTTTACCGTGGTTTTTCTATTACCCGATTAAAGCGCAACAAGATAACCACAATTACCCGTTACCACGTCAGCCAGGGCGATCACTCTTACGGCAAGTTTGATGCACAAGCGCAGGCAACGGATTACATCGACCGGCTGCACAAAATGAGGGGGTAAAACCCTCCCTCAAAATTATATTTGCGAAAGGGTTTTATTCTTATTAACCGAGCGAGGATTTAAACATGTCGAGACTTGTAAAAATAAAGAGCGGGGAATCTTCTCTTATTCTGGATGCTGACAGGGTTTCTTATGTACATGAAATTACCGGCGGCAGAGAAATAATTTACATTGATGGCTCATCGGCTCGGACACCGGCAAGCCTTGACGATATTGCAGCCGCTCTTATTCCAGTAACGGAATTACAGCAAAATGCCGTTAGCGACGCGGCTCTGTTTAATCCCAGATGCAGAAATCTTGCCGCCAAGTCAGCGCACCCAACACAATCAGCCACCCACTCAATGGATTTGGTTAAGTTCAAGCAGGCACTAGGGTTGGATATCGAAAGCGCTTTGGACGATAGCGGTAAGATTAAGTCCAGAACAAGAATATATCTGTCAACCGTAATAGCCTCAGCCTTTGCGGCCGGATTAAAAGAGTTGGATATAACCACCTTGCCCGCAGAAGACCTAGACGATATTTGCTCGATAGCAATAAAAATTCATATGAGACCGCATTATTAATTTCACATTGTCATTAATTAATAATGCGGCGGCACTCAATTAAAAAATGCCGGAATCAAAGTTGCTAATTACGCGGGTGAATTTTTCTTTCAGGGCTTCACCAATACGAGCGTGCAGGTCTTCCAGTTCTTCCTTGTCTGGGCTGTTCAGGATAGGGGTGTTAATTGAGTTGAGCGTGGTAAGTACCGCCTCCATCTGGGCGCGAAGGTTTGCTGATGTTGTCATGGTTTTTTCCTTTGTGGTGGGTTGGTTTTGTGCCGAGGTTCCTTTCCACAGTAGTAACCGGCACAAAAACAGTACCACAAAAACCACGCGCCGGGCGTGATGCAGTACCCCGGCATTTATTCAATCACTGGGGAGTAATTACATTATGAAATCACCTTGCCTACAGATAGCTAACGCCATACTGCAAACGCACAGAGCTGATATGGCTGAGTCATTCAGTCGGTCAGTAGAAAAAAATGGCTTGTTTGCATACAGATCAGACCTTAACCGCCGTGAGAAAAAAACCATCACCAGCAATACCCTTGCAGGTTTAAGCATGATTACCGCCATAGCGTGGCAATTGCGTGAAAACGAATTAGCTACATTCCACCAACTGAATACGGCCACACAGCAATTCCGTGAGTCAGGTGTCCTTCCGCCTCCGTTTAATGAAGAGGTGCCGACATGCCAGGGCAACTAATTGAATTGACCGGCGGAGCATTATCCGCTCTGGCTCTTCTGGTTTGGATTGCCTTTTTATCTGCCCGCGCCGCAATCCGAGATCACCGCCGCCGTACCAGCGCAAAAAAAGAAAAAGAACGCCAGATGTTTCTGGATCGTAAAGCCGAAGTAGAACGCAAAGCGCGCCAGCAACTTTAAGGAAAAAGGGATGAAACAAGCATATTCCACATTGATTAACGACCTGTTGCAGCAATACCACTTCAAGGCCGAAAACTTGCGCATCGCATCCGCTGTTGCCGACGAGGTGCGAACGTTTTCGCTAAATGATTATGCCTTTCGCTTAAGTGTTGGTCTGGAAGGTCTGTTAAGTGCCGCGCAAGCATCTGGGGATCAAGATAGCGCTCAGGAATTAGAGTTACTGGTTACTCAGTGCAACGGTGGGTTTATTCCTAAGCCACTTTGTTCACTGGGTGAAATTGCAGCGTAAATAACCATAGGTTTATTGCATGGAAACTACATTCACAAAAATAGTAACAGCCGAGGGAGCAAGTATATTTTTTGATGCTCGCCGAATCGAAGCGATTAAAGTGCTTGAGAATGAATCAAGAACAAACATTATCATTATGAAAGATGGCTCTTGGTTCAATGTCGATACCAATACGGCTAACGGGCTTGTTGATTTGTTGAAGAATATCCACCAACGCGCAATCGATGTGAATCAATCAATTGTTGTAAAACGCTCGCCGCTTAAGCAAGAGTTTACTCATGCGCCGGTGGAGGTTCCCGGAAACCCTTATGTATATGCTGCAAATTTAGATGATGAATCACTAGCCAAATGGTTGGGTCATTTATCTAATTTAATTTTAGCTAAAAATGATATTTCAAAAAGGATTGAATCAGATAAGGAGGACGGGCAAGCAAGGATAAAAAGACTCACTAATATTGATGCTGAGCTTCTTTATTCAATTCGTAGATAGTTTTTAAATTAGCCCTGAGTAATCAGGAAATAAATAAAGCCAAAGAGGAATGAATAATGCCATTTAAATTCGCATTGAAACAAAGTGTTGTTATTGCCGTTAGCGGTGAGGTTGGTCAGGTTATTTCTCGTTCAGATGCCGTTAATACAGAAGCTAGCTATTTCGTTAGCTATAAAGCCGCTAATGGATGCTCAGACAAAAAGTGGTTTGATTCACATGAATTGACTGAAGTGCCGGCACAATAACGTTAATTGGTCGGAGGGTTGCAGGACTCCGGCCCTTATCAGAAAGCGCATCCGCTTTAGTGTGTGCTTTTTGATAAGTCACTGTCATGCCGAGAGGTGAATAGTGGAGCAAATAAAATCGGACGAATCACCACTTTCAATGCAGGAATGGAATCAGAAAGTAGGTTTACGGCATTTAGATCGAATAAAGGAACTGTTTAAAAAGGATCCAGATGAAGAGTTTGAACGGCGTTTGGAATCATTAAGCAGGGGAAAGACAAAAGGTATTATTTATTATGCGGCTGGGATAAAGAAAGACAGCCATGACAAAAAGTTTAGAGAACTGGAGTGTCACGAAAGAAAAGCAGTACGTAAAGCGGCGTTGGATTTATGGGTTGATTTAAATTCAATACCAAAAGACTTGCTATAAAGAAATAAAGTTTCAACTGGTTATTAAACATGACGCATTTACCGCGTCGGAATTCCTATTATCTAAAATAAGGCCAAATCTATGTCTACCAATATCAATACTATTAATGCAATTAAAGGGCTGACTTGTGCTATTGAACATCTTAAACACTTTGAGCTAGTTTTAAATGTTACTACACAGCACCCCATTCAGCATTTAACGAATGCCGCAACTGAAATCGAGCGCCTTAATAGTGAAAATATTAAATTGCAGAGTGAAATAGAAAAGTTAAAAGAAAACACTATCACCGCCATGCAAGCCCAAACTAACAGCTACCGCGAACGCTGGTATGCAATTATTGACGCCATCACCGCTACGGATGCCGGGCGCGTCCTTCTTCGCTGTGGTATGGATATTGACATTGTTACCGACAAAGCCGTCGCCGTCATAAATAAAACCGAAGCCGACCGAAAAGAAGCCCAACGCACAGCGGAAGCATTTCAAAAGACAAGATTAACAGTAGAGCCTACAAGCGATCTATTCGATGCCTATGCCCATGCCTATTTTTCCAGTTACGCCCCCGCTCATGGCATTTTAAATGGACTTACCGTCCGTCGCCCTGGGAACGCTACTTACGCGCAATATATGACAATCTCATCTGAAATAATTAATGAGGCTAACCGCGCCTCAGAAGTACACCCCAAATGGCCGACTGATGCAGTTCACGCCGTCTCTATTCTCACAGAAGAATCCGGCGAGTTAATGAAGGCGGCTATTGAATACCACTATAACAATGGCGACATAGAAGCTGTTCGTGAGGAAGCTGTCCAAACAGGCGCAATGGCTTTACGTGTTTTGATGCATATCGATAAATACAAACGTCCATCTGACGAAAAATAAGCCCGTACCCCTGTCACATTGTGCCGGGGGTGATTTATTTATGGAGATTAATATGCCATCGACATTTGAATTACAAGTCGCCAGGAATCAGGGCGCATTAGAAATAATTGAGAAGATTCGTTCTGTCGTATTTGCACAAGCTTACATCATTGGTGTTTTTGAAGGAAAAGAAAGCGCCGACTTATATATAGGTTTGTTTGACAAAGTATTGAACCCTTTGAAAGAAAGCGTTGAAAAATCAGGCGGCGCAATATGAAACGTATTTTCTCCCCGCTGAAATGGGCCGGTTCTAAAGGCCGCATCATGCCAATATTGCGCCAGCATCTACCAGCCGGAAAGCGCCTAGTTGAGCCGTTCGCCGGTTCCTGCTCCGTCATGCTGAATACCGATTATGACGAATATTTAATTGCTGATATCAACGGGGATTTAATTAATTTCTATCAGCAATTACAAAAAGATTGCGAAACCGTCATTGTTCTTGCAGAGGAGCTTTTCAGGCTGGATAACAACGAAACCGATTATTATTTAAATCGTCAAAATTTCAATGAGCGTGAATTCAGTGACGAATTCAATGCCGCAATGTTTTTGTATTTAAACCGCCATTGCCACGGCGGTATTTGCCGCTATAACCAAAAAGGTGAATTCAACGTTCCTTACGGAAGATATAAAGCGCCGTATTTCCCCAAAACTGAGATCCGCCATTTCGCTGAGAAAGCCCAAAAGGCCACGTTTGTGTGCTGCGACTTTTCCGAAGCACTAACAATGACGACTCCGGGCGACGTGGTTTATTGCGATCCGCCTTATATCCCTACATCCATGACCGCCGATTTTACTCATTACCACACCAGCGGCTTTAGTCTGAGTGAGCAATTTTGGCTCTCTGAAATACTCACGATAACAGCAGGTCAGGGTTGCCACGTTATTGCATCGAACAGCGATACCCCGCACGGCCGCTATCTTTACGAAAGTTTTGATATTCACAGCATTACCGCCCCACGCTCTGCCAGTTGCAAAGCCGATGGACGCAATGCAGTGACTGAGATTATCGCGGTTATGCCCCCTCGTTTGTGGGCTGGATTTGATCTCGCTAACGGGCCAGATTCAACAGTGATGTTTGAAATAACAGACTCCCATAACGTTGAGGGTTTGATATGAAATTACTCTCATATCCACATGGGTTAGTACCTATTGATGAGCGAATCTTTGCCAGTGATGCAATCAGCATTATTAGCATGTCCGGTGGTAAGGATTCGCTGGCTCAATCGCTTTTAGCTCATGAGGCCGGTGTAAATCACATCCGGGTGTTTGCTGATACAGGGCACGAGCACCCGCAAACCATGGAATATTTGGATTATCTGGAAAGCCGACTAGGCGCAATTATCCGAGTTAAAGCGGACTTTGTGCGTCAGATTAACGGTAAGCGTGATTTCATAGCGCGGGTGTGGCCGACTACTTTAGTCACCGAATGCGGCCTAACGCCTGATCAGGCAGCGGAACGGGTCGCCGAAGCACTTGAGGTTTTACACCCTACCGGCAACCCTTTTCTAGATCTCTGTATGTGGAAAGGCCGCTTTCCATCCACCAAGGCGCGCTTTTGTACATTCGAGCTGAAACATGCGCCAATCCGTGACCAAATTGTCATTCCCATGCTGGAAGAATATGACGAAGTAATCAGTTGGCAAGGTGTGCGCGCGCAAGAGTCGCCTGATCGTGCCTTGCTGCCTGAATGGGAAACTGATGCAGATAACACACCCGGCTTGAATGTTTACCGCCCGATCCTTGATTGGAAACATGAAGATGTTTTTGCGCTAGCTAAATATCATGGAATTAATCCCAACCCTTTGTATCAGCAAGGGTGCAGCCGTGTGGGTTGCATGCCTTGCATCCATGCCAGAAAATCCGAGTTAGCAGAGATATTCAGCCGGTGGCCGGAAGAAATCGCGCGCGTAGCCCGCTGGGAAAGGCTGGTTGCATCATGCTCGCGCCGTGGAAACTCAACCTTTTTCCCATCGACTCAGGATCCTCGCAAATCTGAACGCCGGATTGAATGTATTTCTGTTGAATCACACGGCATTGAGACTTATCGAGATTGGGCGCTAACCACGCGCGGCGGTAGTCAGTTTGATTTACTGGCATCAGCAAATGACCACGCCGTCTGTAATTCTGTTTATGCCGGTGTATGCGAATGACCGAGCATTCAAACAGCCGCATAGCTCCAGCACCGCTATTACCTTCTCAGGATGGCGGCGATTTACCCGTTGCAACAGCTTATTGGTGGAACACCAGACACATACCCGCTATCGGTGGTTATGAGTTTTTAGCACCCGTCGCCGTTGTGCGGAAGCTAAAATCTCATCCGCTGGTTGTACGCTATGTAAAACGCCTAAACGCACTGGGCTACACCGAACTACGAGAACCAAATAAAGCCTTACTTAATATGCGCAAGGAACGCGCCGAGCTTGAGCGCCAAGTTTATTTGCGTGAGAAACAGCAATGGGCGGATTCACCGCAAGGTGTCGAGGCCCGCATTGATCAGCAGCCTATTTTTATTAAGTCACACTTTCAAAATAAAATTAGATGGTTACGTGAAAACCATGGCGATAAACATACCAATGCATTCTTAACCGGCACCGGCAAGAATGCATTGTTACGTCTGGATGCTGTGCGCGAATATCAGGGAGTGAGCAAGGGCCATATTTCTGAATTAGTGGCTTATTTTCAGGGTATCTATAGCCATCTTGCCGAGCTGAGCAAACGCAGGGTTAAGTCGCTGGCGAATGATGTCGCTGGCCGTATTAATGAAATATTCTGCACCGAGGTATCAACACCTACCGAAGAAACCCGCACCTTATCTGATGCCGAGTTATTGACCATTTATCGCAATATTGCGCTTGAAGTGTGGTCATTGCGCGTCAGGCCGTCGCACTGGCGTGAATTGGGGCCGAAGCCAGGCCAGCAGGATGAGCCAGTAGATCGCACCACCTTTTATTCCGCCATTGCCAGATTGATTAATCCAGATTGGTGGGAGCGTAAATTGTGGCGGTTGCGTAATGACTGGCGAGAAAGCCAGTTACGCGCAGCAGGCTTGATCCATAAACGCGCCGCACCCTATGTCAGTAAAGAGGCATTGGCTGACTGGATAGAGCAAAAGCGCCGCAACCGTGAATTCTTTAAACGGCATGAATTAGTTGACGATGAGGGCAACACTGTTTCTTTAGAGGCAATGGTGGATGCCAGTATCAGCAATCCAACTATTCGCCGCCATGAGTTAATGGCGCGCATGAAAGGGATCGAACTGGTCGCACAGTCGCGTGAGGATGTGGGGGTGTTCTACACCATCACTTGCCCATCCAAATATCACGCCAACAACCAAAGCGGCCACGCTAACCCAAAATGGAACCACACCACGCCACCACAGGCGCAAGCCTATCTGACAAAGCTATGGGCCAACATTGGATCCAAGCTGGGCCGTGAAAACCTGCGCGTTTATGGTTTTCGTGTTGCCGAGCCACATCATGACGGCACGCCGCACTGGCACTTACTGTTGTTCATGAAACCACAAGAACGCCACGCTATTACTGAGATTATGCGCGCTTACGCTGTAAAAGAGGATCGTGCCGAATTGGGTAAGCGCACCAGCGCCCGGTTTACCGCCAAGCGGCTGGATCCGAAGAAAGGCAGCGCTACCGCCTATATTGCTAAATACATCAGTAAAAATATTGATGGTTACGCACTGGATGGCGAGCTAGACAATGAAACCGGCAAGCCGATGAAAGAAACGGCCCGCTTTGCTATGGCCTGGGCATCACGCCACCGCATCCGCCAATACCAGCCAATAGGCACCCCGCCGGTGACTGTCTGGCGAGAGCTGCGCAAGCTAAGTAATCAACTTATTACTACCCTCAAGATTTCCGGCACCTATCAGCGTGGCAAGCCGCTATTGCGTGATCCCGCAATGGATGCAGTCACCGCCGCCGCCGATGTTGGCTGCTTTGCTACATACATCATGAAACAAGGCGGCGTACTTATTCCGCGCGAACATTACACCGTGCGCATTGCCTATCAGGACAACGAGCAGCCCAACGCCTACGGCGAAACCACCGAGAAGATTTTCGGCATCTATTCCCCGCTTTTGGGCGAGGCGTCGCGCATCTGTACTCGCTTAAAAAGCTGGAAAATTGTTGCACGCCAAAAGGTGAAACCCGCCGTTGCCGTGGGGGTTGATGTTTTTCAGGACGGCCCCGCCGTCCCTTGGAGTTCTGTCAATAACTCTCCGCGAGAGCAAAAAATAAGCGAACCGGATGAGGCTATAGACAGAACATTAGAAGAAAAAATAATCGATTTCACTGCGATCACCGATGCAGAACGCCGGGCCTTACTCCGAAGGGTGAAAAATGAGCGGCCGATAGTCATTAAAACCAACTCATTGACGCCAGCCGAGGAATTATCACGCCAGGCATCAGCCGACAAAGCCGCCCAGCGGCAAGAAAAAGCCGCACGTCTGGCACCAGTGGCAACAAAAATCCGTGATTTTGCACAATCAATCGGGCTTTCCATCAGCGAACAGCAGGCGCAATCACTCGCTTGCGGCGCAACGTTGACCACCGACGGCCAAAACTCGCAGGCGAGAGAGGATGGTTGTTTGTATCAATGCCAGCCAACCACAACCCAAAGAATTGATAAGTTATGGACACATTTACATAATGCTCATGGGGTGCAGTCTGGTGAAATTAGACGTGACCCTATCGGTCATTACTCTGAATTTTTAAAATCTGTAAACCCTGACGCATGGTTACAACTCTTTGGGAAAAAATGACGGGGCTAGCAATATGAATGACTATAAAGACAGGTCTGATGAAGAAACAAACCACTATATATCCAACAAAATAAAGCGATGTCGAAAATGTGGTAAGGAACTGAACCACAAAGAGACTTACTACAGCACAGACAGAATATGCAATCGCTGCAAAGGGTGGCCTGAGTTTGGCTAAAAGGTGACTGGTGCTCAATCCAGTTTCAGGCCCCAATCTAAACCGCTTCGGCGGTTTTTATCTGTAAAAAAGTACCCCGCAATTCTGCACAAGTTTGCACAATATTTTTGATGCTATTTCACCCCTTTCAGCCCAGAACTGGCGCGGCCTGCCGCCACTTGCACAAATGCACAAAAAACACCCCTTTTTGCGTGCAGGCGTGGAGGGGAGACAATCGCGCGCTGAAGGGTCTAAGGGAGGTCAGGCACCTCCGGCTGATGCGCTGCTTGTGGGTCATGGTGATGTGCATTCGTGTGATGGGTGTCGTGATCGGGTGCGTGAGGCGTGCGCCTCGCTATGGGCCGCACAGCGCGTTATAGCGTGACGGGGGAATTGCACGCGGCGCAGGGTGCGCCGGTGTGGGTATGAATGAAAATTATTGAATGAATCGGTGGGTCAGGCTTTGACTTCGGCCAGTGCGTAGGGGTTAAACTGGAATACGTCCACGCCCAGCCAGTCATTCAGGGATTTTAGATCTTCCATGATGGGATACAGTTCGTTGATGGCGAACACCTTCGCCGCCTTCTCAACATCCCCAAAGCCACTGGTATTGGTTGGCATGATCCCCATGAGTTGCGGCGGCACACGGTGCGCGGCCAGCAAATCATCGCGGGTCACGTTCTTGATACCGTTAAACTCATCTTTGGCGGTTATCTCACTGAAGGGCATGATTTGCAGGCCGTCTTTCTTCCCGCCTGCCGCGTACACAAATACGTTCTTGAATGCCCCCTTCCCTCTGGCGTCGGTCAGAGTGCGCTTTAACGCCTGCACGTCGGTATCGTTCTGCATGGCATCAGACAGATAGACAATCACCCCGGCATGACTGCCGTTAATGTAATACTTGCGCCGAAACAGTGTAGCGTCCTCATTGAGCAACGCGGACGGGATGGCGGCCAGATACCCCGGCAAGCCGTAAATTTCCTGATGGATATCCGGCTCAGCAAGATGAAACACCGAGCCAGGCGCAAAGGCGTAGTCCTCTTTCTCATAGGTCACAAACCAATACTGATCCAGATCACTCCCCCGCCGCATGTACTTGGCCGGAACATGCTTCAGCGCCAGCGGGCCACCCAGTCTATTTTTGCGCAGTTCAAGATAGGCATTGCCGAACACCAGAAAATCCTGCACAAATGCCCCGGCATCAGCGCGGGACAGTAACGGGTGCGGCCGGTAGCAGCTCATCAGTACACGGCGTTTAAAATTAAGCGGTGATTGATGGTGAATGGCTGAGTGAAAAATACGGGCTAACCCGTAAAAACTGATCGGCGTCTCGTACCAATCGCCATTGCGGGCGCACTCCATGCAATCCAATAAGTCGCGCTGATCCAATACCGGTGTCGGGTCGCCAAAAGTAAAAGACTCCATCGCCGATATAGGTTGCTGGGCTGGCGGCGCTCCCGTTGTGACTGCTGCGGGTAAAGTTGTATTCATTTCCACGGTTAAAACTCCTGAACAAAGCCGCCGCCGGTGCTACCGGTTTCTGCGCCAATCGGTTCGTTTTGCAAAGCATGCATGATAGCCCACGCCACGTCACCATGACTGGCCCCTTTGGAACGGTCGGACACGTAAGTCACCATTCCGCCCGGTGTCACTGATTTACGGATAGTCATAAAGGATTGAGCAATCACACTTAGCCCAGCGTCATACTCAAAACGGCCCCGACGCATGACCATTTGCGCCTTGAGTACCAGGGCGGATTTCACACTGATGCTGTAAACAAATTTCACGGCCGTTGGGAAGAACCCCTGCACAATCGTATGTACAGCCCCGCCAATACCGGTACCGTCAATACCGATAAACTGCACGTTATAGCGCAGTGTCATTTTCCTGATTTCCTCCGCCTGAAGTTCAAACGGCATTCCACGCAGTTGGATGGCTTCCAACACGCGGAACTTACCCCCTTCGACCTGTGGCGGTGCGATGGCGACCAGTCCGGCGCTGTCGCCTCCTTCGCCTTCCCCGTTGGGGTCGTAGCCAATCCACACCGGCGTATTACCCAGCGGTCGTGGCGAATAGGGCCGCCAGTCGTCCCACACACCCGCATTCCAGCCATCCACCCCGCAGTTAATCAGTTCACTGTATGAGAACGGCCGCTCACCGTTAGTGATGGGCTGACACATGTACAGATTGTTAAATTCATCCGGGGATTTCTTGGCGATCAGGTCGTCAACGTCAATACGGTCAAAGCCCAACGCAGCGGCATCTTTGACGGTCACAATCTGCTTCCATTGCATATCCGCGCAAATCTTGCCGTTTTTTAGATTCTTGTGCGTGATATCAATGGTGACGCGGTCAGCCTTTTTACGGCCCTCATTGAACAGCTCGCCTGACCAGAAGCGATGGGCTTCGTGTTCCTCACTGGAGACGGTAGAGAAATAGGTTTCGGTCAGTCCCTTTTGTGTCGCCATACCAGCGGCCACACTGCGCAGGTTGATAAAATTACTCGTCCAGAAATATTCGTCGAAAAACAGGTTGCCGGTATACGACTGCGCCGTCGCCGCTGACGTACCGAGGAAATGCAGCTCTGCCCCATTGGACAGCATGATGGGATCGCCCTTCAGCTCGACACCCACCTCGGCGGCAAACTTGATAATAAAGCGTTTGAATTGGTGCGCCTGGGCGCGGGATGCCGATAGAAATATCTGATTACGGCCGGTTTCCAGTGCGTCAACCAAGGCTTCGCGGGAAAAATACCAAGTCGCCCCAATCTGGCGCGACTTGAGGATATTCCTGATAGTAACCGCCAGACTTTTGGCTTTGTACCAGCGTTTTTGGTGCTCATAAAGCCTATCGTAAAACCGCGCTCTCAGTTGCGCGATCTGCTCGTCAGTGAAGTGGTTTTTCGGCTGTTTCTTGCGCCCTTCGCCACCCTCGTTATTTAGCTGACGGTCAAAGCGCACAAGTTGGCGCGCCAGCAAATCTATTTCTTTAAAATCCCGCCCACTCTTATCGGATTTATCAATCAGTTGGTTGTAACGGGCTTCAGTGGTAAAGCGCACCCGGTCAAGGGGCGCGGTTTTGTCCCAGTTCTCGCGCTTGCGCCGGGAGTACAGCGTATGCACGTTGAAACCGGTCAACTTGGCGATGTGAGATATCTGGTATCCCTGCCAGTAAAGACTACGGGCATCGCGGACAGAATCGGGGGCTAATTTGTTCATGAGGCTAGGCTATCGCGCCCGCGTGACTGTCGGCGAGGCGATAAAGTTGTAGCAGGTCTCTTACAATAACAAGGCTTTGCGCGGGTTTAGCCGCTGGGGTGATGATGGTGTCCGCTGCTTACTGCACACCAATTGCTGATACCCGGAGCATTGTTATATGTCTAAATTATCCAAGTTTTTCCGCGTTGCCGTTGAAGGGGCAACCACTGACGGCCGCATCATTAACCGCCAGGATCTACTCGACATAGCACTCAGTTACGACCCCAAGGTCTACGGTGCCCGCGTTGATTTGGAGCATTACAAGAGCCCCTACCCTGATAGCGTATTCCGCTGTTATGGCGATATCACCGCCGTAAAAACGGAAGAAATCGCCGAGGGTGCACTTAAAGGCAAACTGGCGCTGTTCGCCCAGATTGATCCGACCGACGAATTACTCACGTTGAACAAGGGCCGCCAGAAGGTTTACAGCTCTATTCAGTTCGATCCGAACTTTGCCACCAGTGGCCGCGCCTATCTGAAAGGGCTGGCGCTGACTGACGATCCCGCCAGCTTAGGCACTGAGCTACTTCAGTTCTGCGCGAAACAGGTTGCTGAGTCCAAACCGAACCCGTTGGCCGGTCGCAAGCAATCCCCTGATTGCCTGTTTACTGCACTGGAAGAAACGTTTATTGAGTTCGAAGAGGTGCAGCCAGCGGACGACACCAGCAAGAAATTCACCGCAAAAATCAAAGAATTGCTGTTTGGTGCTGAAAAGAAAACCGACGGCAATCTCGACGATATTCGCCAGGCTGTGCAGTTGGTTGCTGAGAGTCAAAAAACCGTACTGGAATCCCAACAACAGTTTGCCGCCAATCAGCGGGAAGTGACTGACCTCAAAGGCCAACTGCTCCAGTTGTCCACCTCATTTGCCACGCTGACGACCAAGTTGCAATCCGAAGATAGCCAGTTCAATCAGCGACCACCCGCCAAAGGTGGCCCGGAAGGCAGCGCTGACGACACTATCGATTGCTAAATCGCCCTATTGAATGCACAGGAATGAAGAACATGAGAAATGAAACACGTGATAAATGGGACGAATATCTGTCCACACAGGCCAAGCTCAACGGCTTGCCACTGGGACGGGTAAGCAAACAATTTACGGTTGCCCCGTCAGTTGCCCAAACGCTGGAAGATAAAATTCAGCACTCCAGTGACTTCCTAAAACGCATCAATGTAAACCTTGTCCCGGAACAGGAAGGGCAGCGCATTGGCATTGGTGTTAGTGGCCCGATCGCCAGCCGCAATACCTCGACAACGGTCCGCCGTGAACCGAACTCACCGGAAACCATTGAAGATGATGGAAAGTACCGCTGCGAACAGACCAACTCTGATACCTATATCAGCTATGCCCGCCTGGATGCATGGGCCGGTAAACGTGACTTTAAAACGCGTGTGACCAATCAAATTATTACGCGCCGGGCATTGGACCGCATCATGATCGGCTTTAACGGGACATCAGTCGCCGCCAAGTCAGATATTACTGCTAACCCGTTATTGCAGGATGTGAATATCGGCTGGCTGAAAAAATACCGTCTGTTTGCTCCCCAACGTGTGATGTCTGACGTGATGGTCTCAACCCGCGATGAGGATAACAAACTTATCACCAAGGGACAGTACGGCAACCTTGATTCACTGGCTTTTGATGCGGTCAACAGCCTGATCGACCCGTGGTATCAGGACGACACCGGTCTGATTGTTATCTGTGGCCGCAAATTGCTGGCTGACAAGTATTTCCCTGTACTGAATACCGTCAGCGGCAGCAATCCGAACACTGAAGCACTGGCCGGTCAGATGTTGGTATCACAGAAGCAAATCGGGGGCATGCAGACCTACCGCGCGCCGTTCTTCCCCGCTGACGCCATGTTTATCACTACATTCGACAACCTGGCTATCTATGTGCAAGAAGGGACGCACCGCCGCACCATCAAAGAGGAACCGGAATTTAACCGCGTCACCACCTATGAATCCGACAACGAGGCTTATTGCGTTGAGGATTACGGTTTTGGTTGTTTGATTGAAGGCATCAAAGCCGGTGAACCGGTTTAACGGTCGCTAGTCACTTAAGGGCGGCTCAGCCGCCCCATTACGCCGAGGGGGCATGATGTTAACTCCAGCACAGCGCCATTACGACAAAGTGATGGCAGAACGGCGCGGCACCAAGGAAGACGTGGTGCAAGGCTCCGCCTACGAACAACAGCTTTACCGGTTGCGCATTGATCAGCGCCGCCTGTCGCAATATCAGTCTCACATCACCCGCGCAGAGATGAAACGGGAAATGCTACCCGCCTACGACGGCTGGATCGACGGCGTCCTGACAGCCAATAGCGGCCAAAGTGACGAGGTTGTCACTACCTGCATGGTGTGGTCAGTGGATGCCGGTTTATACCGTGACGCCTTGCGACTTGCTGAATATGTGATCGGCCATAACCTGCCAATGGCCGACAAATACCAGCGCACAGCCGCCTGTTTCGTTGTCGATCAACTGTCTGAAGCCGCATTACTGAATTTCAAGCTTGCATCTACCAATAATCCGGCGATTGAGATTGATATTTTGTTGCGCCTGCAAGAGCTGACGGCAGATAAAGACATGCCGGATGAAGCCCGCGCCAAGCTCCTTAAGGCCATCGGCTACACCCAGCGCCAAAGTACCAATTTAGCTGATCAGGCATCCGCCCTTATCTGGTTGCAACGTGCTTTAGCCGCGCATAAAGATGCTGGCGTGAAAAAGGATATTGAAGTGCTGGAACGGAACCTGAAAAAAGCTGCACTGATTGCGGCAGTCGCTGCCAGCGCGGAAGGCAGTGGCGTAACCGACACCGGGCAGACCATGGCAACCGACACT
Organism: Yersinia sp. LJYL362; assembly: GCF_048323875.1. Taxonomy (NCBI): domain Bacteria; kingdom Pseudomonadati; phylum Pseudomonadota; class Gammaproteobacteria; order Enterobacterales; family Yersiniaceae; genus Yersinia; species Yersinia sp. LJYL362. The sequence goes on along the minus strand of NZ_JBLWEX010000286.1, from coordinate 17,436 downwards.
ATCACGGTCGCGGGTGCTGACGTAGCCGCCACGCTGCCTGATACGTCAGCCGTTACCGAAGAGGTGCCCGTCAGCACAGCGGCGAAACCGGCCAGTAAAACTAAATCTGCTACCGCTGCCAAAAAACCGGCGGCCAAAGCAAAAACAAACACGGTACGCGCCAAACGTACCCCCTGAATCGTGCCCCGCACGTCGGGCGGCACGCAGAAATGAGGTTTATCCCTGATAACTGCGTCCACCGCCCATTTTATTAACGGTGATGCTATGAGTTTTCTCGCCAAAGAGCCGGTACACCCGGCAAGCCCACCAGAAGGGCCGGACGTGACGATCGCCAGCGCTCCGTTTTGGCCGGTGATCTCACTGGGTGATTTACGCAAAGTGATGCGCCTGGACGGTAATGTCACCGCAGAACGCCTAAAAGAAGCGGTTATTGAGGCTATCAGTAATACCAACGGCCAGTTACGGGCATGGCGTAGCGAACAGGAAGCCGCTGGCGTGATGGCGCTGGAAGATGTGGAGTCTGAAAAAGTCGCAGGCGAATCTATGCGAGTGCAGCGCTACCGCCGTGCGGTCTACTGCCATGCCAAGGCAAATCTGACCGAACGTTATCGCGATATGGATACCACCGGCGACGGCAATAAACGGGCGGACGCTCTTGATCCGCAAATCACCGACCTGTGGCGCGATGCCCGCTGGGCCATCAGTGATGTACAAGGCCGTGAACGCGGCATTGCCGAGTTGGTGTAAATGCGTATTCAGGCTCAACAGTATGACACCGTTGACGCCCTGTGCTGGCGTCATTACGGCCGCACCGAAAGTGTTACTGAGGCGGTTTATCAGGCGAATCCGGGGCTGGCTGAACTGGGGCCAGTGCTACCAGCCGGTCACTGGCTGGAGTTGCCGGACACCACCGAACCGGCACAAAAAACCATTATTCAACTGTGGGACTAATCGCCACAGTTACGACTCCCCAAAGGGGGTAACGGACATGAAAATGCCAGAAAAAGATCCAAGTTGGATAGGTGCGCTATTGGACTTTTATTCTACTCACTCCACGACAATAAATGGCTTTCTAGTCGGCTCCATTGTGGCGTTCCGGCGCGTGATCTGGGGGGGTGGTAAGTTGCGCGAAGGCATTGGTGAGGGCGTGGTCTGTGGGCTGGTCGGCGTCAATATCGGCCCGGTGATCTCCCCGATGCTGATCCGCGCGATTGATGCCATTCCCTGGCTAAACGGGGCATTGACCCAGGTCGCCGCCGGAAAAGTGGAAATCTTTATCAGTTGCCTGATAGGGCTTATTGGCTTGCAGGCTATCCGTGAGCTGGTATTTAAAATCGTGAATAAAAAGGCGGGAACCCCTGATGCCAAACAATAAATTTATTTTCGGCAAGGCCAGCGAAACCAACTTGATCGGCGTGCACCCTGATTTAGTCAAGGTAGTACGCCGTGCGCTGGAGTTGACCCCGATTGATTTTAAAGTGATTGAGGGCCGTCGCACACTGGAACGCCAGCGTGAACTGGTCAAGGCTGGAGCCAGCCAAACTTTAAACAGTCGTCACTTGACCGGCCACGCGGTGGATATTGTGCCGCTGCCGAATGGCAAGGTGAGTTGGGAATGGAAGTATTTCTATCCTATGGCCGATGCTATGAAACAGGCCGCTGCCGAGTTGGGGATCGCCGTGGAATGGGGCGGTAATTGGACAACCTTTAAAGACGGCCCGCATTTTCAATTGCCCGCACGTCAATATCCGGGCTAATCCATGTCAATTATCAACACAGCCCCGATCGCCTGGGCGGTTGCCGCCGCCTTGCTGCTTGCCAGTGGCGTACAAACTTACCGTTTATCTGAAGCCCGGCAAGTGGTAATTGACCAGCAAGCGGCTGATTCGGCCAGTAAAAACGGCCAACTTATTGCCCTGGCACTGACCGCCAATGCCAACAATCAGGCGCAGGCACAATTGCGCCAACAGGTTGCCAACGCGGATCAGTTGCTGGCGCAACGTAACAGCCAGCTAAAGAGGTTATACCGTGAAAATGAAACGTTACGCCGTTGGGCTGATACTCCCTTGCCTGATGATATTGTCCGGTTGCGCCAACGCCCCGCCCTCACTGGGGCTACAGATTACCGTCAATGGTTGTCCGAAAGTCACAGCCTGCCTGTTTCCGGCAGCCAACCCACAAACTAACGGCGATTTAAACGACGATATCGACCAGTTGGAAGCGGCTTTACACGCCTGCGCTGCGCAGGTTGATACCGTACTGACCTGTCAGCAAGGAATGCCCGATGCTAAAACCTAATCTGCTGCGCGCCGCACTGAGTCAGGCGGTGCCTTATCTGCGGGAAAATCCCGACAAGCTGGCTATCTGGCTCGACAAAGGGACAATCGTCGCCACTGGGCAAAAATCCCTGTCATTCGAATACCGCTATACCGTGCACGTTATCGTGATGGATTACCCCTACAGTATGGATACTGTTACGTTGCCCGCGATGCTGTGGATACACCGCCATCAGCCGGATTTGATTTTCAATCCCGACCGGCGCAAAACCGGCTTTACTTTTGAAGCCGATATTCTCAATAACGCCACCGCCGATATAGTGATGCACATCGAGCTGACCGAGGCGGTCAGAGTGCTGTACGTTAACGACAAATTAGAGTTGACCCACCTTGACGAACCCGCCGATCCACGTAGCGACATGCTGGCCGGTTGGGAGCGGGCCGCCGCCAATACCCCTTGGGCGGGCTGAGCACAGACAAACATATCTGTGTTGGCCACAAACGGAAAGAGGCACTATGGATAACGAATTTCAGGAACTTGAACAGTATTTACAGCGCCTGATCAATCGCGGGAAGTCGGGCACGCGGCACAAGCTGAGCCGGGATATTTCCATCACTCTGCGCCGTGGTCAGCAACAACGCATTCGCCAGCAATTAAACGCCGACGGCTCGCCGTACATCAAGCGTAAAGACAGTGTCAAAACGGTGCAAAAGCGTTTGCGCTTTATTTATCAAGGCTCGGTGCGCGACCTGAAAAACTGGTCGGGTAATAAGCGCCAGATAACCGGCTGGGATAACGACCGTAACGCTATCCGCACCTTTAACCGCGTGGATATTGACCGGTTTTTATCGGTGGAAGCTGAAGCCACCACCAAGCGCACAAGTAAAAAGCAGCCGATGTTTCGCCGCTTACGCAATGCCACCTTTCTGCGCCTTCAAGCCATGCCCGATTCTGCCGGTGCCGGTTATACAGGTGTCGCGGCTAAAATTGCCCAGATACACCAGTACGGCGGCACCGACCAGGTTAACCCGTATGTGAAAGCGGATTACCCCGCCCGTCAATTGCTCGGCATCACTAAAAAAGACAGTGATAACGTGCTCAGTCAGGTGTTTGACTTTATCGCCCAGCCTTAAAAGTTGTCACAGTTCCCCTACAACTGCCGCGCGTTGCAGCCCCGCCCGCGCGCGTAAACAATACCGTTACGCTGAATAACGAGTATTGACCGCTATGACCAACGCCGAAATCTATCGCCTGATAATGAATCTGATCCGTTTCGGTATCGTGGAACAGGTGAATTTAGCCCTTGATCCACCCAAAGCCCGCGTGCGGTGCGGTGAATTGCTGACCGACTGGCTGCCGTGGTCTGTCCGCCGTGCCGGTACCGCTAAAACATGGTGGCCGCCGACAGAGGGGGAGCAAGTGATTATTCTGGCTGCTGGCGGTGAACTGTCCGCCGGTGTGATCATTGCGTCCTTGTATCAAAACAGTGCAGCCACACCGATTAACACCGCCAACACCCAGCACACCACCCACTCCGACGGTGCAATGATTGAATATAACGCCGACACCGGCGCACTGAAGGCCACCGGCATTAAAACGGCAGTCCTTGATGCGAGCGAATCCATCCAGGCCACCGCCCCTGAAATCACCTGTACCGCCTCGGTCAAAATCACACTGGATACCCCCATAGTGGAATGCACCAACAACCTGAAAACGCTCACGCTGAACGTGACCGGCGGCGGGGAAATGTCCGGCAACATTCAGCACTCCGGCGGCTCATTCTCATCCAATGGCGTAGTGGTTGATGGCCACACCCACGGCGGCGTGCAGCGCGGTGGGAGTAACTCGGACGGGCCAAAATAATGATGTATTTAGGCATGAACGCCCAGACCGGGCGACGTATTATCGACATGGATCACATCACCCAGTCAATCACCGACATCGTCACCACACCGACCACCACGCGGTGCATGCGGCGTGGCTATGGCTCGTTGCTGTCTGACCTGATTGACGACCCACAGAATCCGGTATTACGGCTAAAAGCCATGTCGGCAGCCTACAGCGCGATCATGCGTTGGGAGCCGCGCGTGGTACTTACCCGCGTGATATTGAATGAGCCGAAAGCGGGCAAGATGACACTTGAGCTTCACGGCCAGCGCACTGATTTGGCTGATATCTTTAATCTGGCTATCTCAGTAGGAGGTAATGCGTGAGCACCATCGACCTGTCACAACTGCCCGCCCCGCTGGCAGTAGAAGCGCTGGATTATGAAACCCTACTGGCTGAACGCAAAGCGGAACTCATCGCCCTGTATCCAGCCGATGAACAGGAGGCTATCACGCGCACCTTATCGTTAGAGTCTGAGCCTTTAGTCAAGCTATTGCAGGAAAATGCGTACCGTGAACTGGTATTGCGCCAGCGGGTTAACGAGGCAGCGCAGGCGGTCATGGTGGCGTATGCCAATAGCAGCGATTTAGACCAACTGGGGGCAAACAACAACGTTCAACGTCTGGTTATTGCGCCCGCCGATCCTGATGCCATTCCGCCGGTCGCCGCTGTGATGGAATCTGATACGGATTTTCGCCTGCGTATTCCCCAGGCATTTGAGGCGTTAAGTGTTGCAGGACCAACAGGCGCATATGAAGCCCACGCCCGCAGTGCTGACGGTCGGGTTGCTGATGCCTCGGCGCTGAGTCCGTCACCGGCCTGTGTCACCGTCACCGTGCTGGCGCGGGCGGGGAATGGCGAAGCCTCGCCTGAGCTGTTGGGCATTGTCAGAGCGGCACTGAATGATGAGGACGTCCGACCGGTCGCTGACCGTATCACCGTGCAATCCGCCGCCATTGTCGATTACCAGATTGATGCTGTGCTCTATATTTATCCGGGGCCGGAAGCTGAACCAGTCCGCGCCGCGGCTCAGGCGAAACTGAATACCTATATCAGCACCCAACGCCGCCTTGGTCGCGATATCCGTATTTCCGCCATTCATGCTGCGCTGCATGTTGAAGGTGTGCAGCGCGTCGAGTTGAATGCGCCGCTGGCTGATGTGGTACTGGACAGCACAAAAGCAGCTTACTGCACCAGTGCCGTGCTGACCGTCGGGGGAACCGATGAATAACCGCCTGCTACCGGCCGGATCATCCCCGTTGGAAATCGCCGCCGCACAAGCCTGCGCGCAGTTGGGGAATGTGCCGGTGCCACTACGCCAGTTATGGAATGCTGACTTGTGTCCACTGCCGCTGCTGCCCTATCTGGCGTGGGCGTGGTCGGTTGATCGCTGGGATGAAAGCTGGCCGGAAGCGACCAAGCGCGCGGTGGTCAAATCCTCGGCTTATGTGCATAAGCGCAAGGGCACCATTGGCGCATTGCGGCGTGTGGTTGAGCCGCTCGGCTATCTCATTCGCGTAACTGAGTGGTGGAAAACCAATGAAACGCCCGGCACCTTTCGCCTTGATGTGGGCGTATTGGAAACCGGCATTACCGACGAAATGTATTTTGAACTGGAACGACTGATTGACGGGGCAAAACCCTGTAGCCGTCACCTAATTGGACTGTCTATCAATCTGGATGTATCCGGCTCAATCCCCGTCAGCGTTGCCAGTTACGACGGCGACGAGCTGACCGTTTACCCCTATTTACCCGAAACTATTACAGTGACCGGCCAAGGCTACACCGGCGGCATACTTCATATTATTGACAGCGTGAGCGTGAACCCATGACAACAAAATTCTTTGCCTTACTAACTAACCAAGGAGCGGCCAAGCTGGCGAACGCAACGGCCCTCGGCACGCAACTGCAAATTACCCATATGGCCGTTGGGGATGGCGGTGGTGCATTGCCGTTGCCGAACGCCGCACAAACGCAACTGATTGGCGAAAAACGCCGCGCCGCGCTGAATTCATTAAGTGTGGATGCAGCCAACAGTAGCCAGATTATTGCGGAGCAGGTGATCCCCGAAACGGATGGCGGTTGGTGGATACGTGAAATCGGATTGTTTGATAAAGACGGTGTGTTGATCGCTATCGCCAACTGCCCAGAAACCTATAAACCGCAGTTGCAGGAAGGCAGTGGCCGCACGCAAACCGTGCGCATGGTGCTGATTGTGAGCAGCACCGAGGCGGTCACACTGAAAATTGATCCGTCGGTGGTGTTGGCAACACGTAAGTATGTAGATGATAAAGTAATTGAGGTGAGAACCTATACTGATAATCTGCTTGCCGCACATTTAGTCGCCACTGATCCGCATACACAATACGCACCGAAAGCCAGCCCGTCACTGACAGGCAAGCCGCTGGCCCCCACAGCGGTAAAAACAGATAACAGCACACAACTGGCAACCACGGCGCACGTTAAACTGGTTGCTGCCGACTATGCCACACTTGCCGACCCTGCATTAACAGGTAAACCGACCGCACCTACAGCCACAAAAGCAGATAACAGCACACAACTGGCTAACACGGCGTTTGTTCAAGCTGCGATTTCTGATTTGGGCTTGGCAGGTATGGGCATTGGCTTGCTAAGCATGACCGGGATAGATAATTTTGATTTTCAAACATTTATATTTGTATCCGGTGCGAATTATCTCGCATCTTCTACAAACTGGATAAATGTTCCAAGTGAAATTAGTTATCCTGCTGGATTAGCTATTAGCATAAAAGTTGATTACGTCACCGGCACACAGATTGGGCTTGAGATAAAGCCCAGCACGGTATCAAGTACAAACTTTAGGGCCTGGTATCTTCGGCTGGGCGGCTACCCCGGTTCTCGGACATTTACAGCAAGAGAGATCCAAACATCAGCAAATCCAGTATCAATTTCTTGTGGCGGTACAGGCGCGACCACTGCCACTGGTGCTCTTGCAGGCTTGGGCTTGACAGCGATAGGCATTGGATTACCAATTCAAACGGATATACAGAATTTTGATTGGCAGAACTTTGTATTCACGGCCGGGGCTAATTACGTCACAAGTTATTCAACATGGGTGAACTCACCCGACGGAGTGACTTATAACGCTGGTACTCGCGTAAGCATTCGAGTGATTTATATTTCATCCGTCAATGGCCATCGTATGGGGTTAGAGATAACCCCCGACACTGGAGTAGATGCTAACTTTAAAGTCTACGAACTACTGTGTGTTGGTGCGGCGGGTTCACGAGTATTTACTTTCCGGCAAGATTGGAACTCGGCTAACCCGATACCCATCACCGGTGGTGGTACCGGTGCAACTACGGTGGCTGGCGCTCTTGCAAACTTCGGTATTGGTGATGGAAGCCTAGTCCCCATAGGTGTACCCCTGCCATACCCGCTAGCCACCCCCCCTACGGGTTTTCTAAAATGTAATGGCTCTTCTTTTGGCACAGCGACCTACCCTAAATTGGCATTAATGTACCCATCAGGTGTGGTGCCTGATTTGCGCGGTGAGTTCATCCGGGGGTGGGATGGTGGGCGTGGACTTAATCCCAGCCAGGGATTACTTGAATGGCGGGACTCTGACATAAAAAGTCACAGCCATCAGGTATCTCCACAATCAGCCAACAAAGCGGGGGGCGGTTCAACTGTCTATGCGACCCCAGATCTTTCCGGTGGGGGTGGGCCAGCAATAATGACTTCATCAGTCGGCGGAACAGAAACGCTACCCCGAAACATTGCATTTAACTACATTGTGAGAGCTATATAATGACAAAATATTCACTAGATATTGCCGTAGCGCAGTTGGGACAAGATGGTTTATCTATCTCTGAGGGCTGGATAGCGGTTTATAGCGCGAGTCCAGATTCGCGCGAATATATCGGCGTAAGTAATGAGTACCTGCCGATTGGTGTCAGCTTACCAGCTAGCGGGTATCCTGACTCACCAACCCTGCCCGCGAGGGATGATAAAGCAGTGCGCCGAAATGCTACTGGAACTGCATGGGAAATTGTTGATGATTTGCGTGGCAAAGTGGCATATAGCACTGAAACAGGCCAACCAGAGGAAGTGACGACAATTGGTGAATTGCCCGCGTCTCTCACTTTACTGGCTCCACTCACTGTTTATGACCAGTGGAATGGTACTAAGTGGGTGACGGACAAAGCTGCACAGCAAGCCACCGCAGTGCAGATAGCAGAAGAAACGAAAGCTCAATTATTGAGTGACGCAACAGTGAAAATCGCACCGCTTCAAGACGCGGTAGATACTAATATGGCAAAGGATGATGAAAAGTCTCTACTTACGGCATGGAAAACTTATCGTGTCTTGCTGAGTCGTATTGATACATCAAAAGCGCCGGATATCACATGGCCCGAATTACCACAGTGATACCAAAAGCCCGCATAAATTGCGGGCTTCATATTGCTGCAGCACAGATAAAGCTGACTGTGTTCCCTGGTATTACAAGAAACCCAATCCCAGATCTACATCAGCCAACATTTCACGTAAATCTTCACTGACCTTTTCCAGACCGAGCGAGAACTCAATCTTTCTCGCCTTGCCATCCTTAAAAAATTCGGTGCGGGTTTCACTTATACCGGTAATCACAAACATGCCATAAATCCCGCCGGTACCCTCTATCAGCGGGTAGGCTTTGCCGGTATAGGCCATTGCACGCAGTACGCCAAGAGAAACATCACCGCCAGTCACTTCCGGGTACAACGTGCCGCCCAGCGTAATTTTATCTTCACCGGGGCCAATGTACTGATAGCGCGGCGACTTCCCTACCCGACTGTTATTCACGTGTCTGAAGGTGCTTTCCTGCCCCAGATTCTGATAAGGCGCGGTGCGCAGTTCAAACACAAACAACCCGAAAACCATCATCATGATTATTGCTCCCTATCTGTGAATGTAGAACGGCGGCGGGACTCTTTCTGGCGCTGTAGCGTAGCGATTTTGTCATACAACATATTGACCAGTTTATTTTCGTCTATGTTGGCCGCTTGTTGGCCTTCAAATTTGATTGTGATGTCGAAGCGGTCACCCTCATGCGTTATCGGGCCGCTATTTCGCTGCGCACTGAGCGGCTTTCTCGCCAGTTGTGGAATGTCACTGGCCAGTGATAACGAGTCAAAATCATTACCCGGCGCGATCATATCCCGCGTGCGGGCCAGTATATCGCTGGCGCTCTGCTGCATTCTTGCCAACAAGCCAGGTTGTGCCGCCGTTTTTACTGGGGCGGATAAATACGGCGAAGCCAACGGCAGATAATCCGGCACGTTTTTAAATACAATATCGCCCAGCTTATTTGGATCGGTAGCAGCGGCCGTGGTTGCAGTGGCTGCACTCTCTTTTGTGCGGTCAACCTTGCCATATATTGACGGGGCAGTCTGTGGGGCGGTGGCAATCGGTGACGCTGCCGCATTTGCCATAGCGCTGCCGTTTCCGGCGACCGGTTTATCAGGACTCCACGACCAGGCGGATTTCGCTTCCACCATTTTTTTCAGTACCGGATCCCATTCATACATCACCGGCGCTTTCGGCCCATTCATTGCCGCTACCGCACCACTGGCTGCGTCTGCCGCTTTTGGGATTGCCCCCAGTTTTTCCAGTAACCAGCCTAACCCCTTCGCCAGTTGTTCGACCGGCCAGAACAGCCCACTAATCACCGCACCAACCACCTCACCAAAGGTTTTACCGGCATTGGTAGCCGCTTCCAGCGAGGCTTTCGACGATTCGACCGGCGAAAGTAACTGGGTGAACCAGTTCCACACCCGACCAATTGCACTACCAATGGCATCAAATATCGGGGCCAGTGGTGCAAAGGCCGCTTTCACTGGCTGCAATCCCTCCACCAATCCGGTAAAGAACCCACTAAAAAATGCCTGTATCGGTTGCCAGTATTTATAAATCAGCACGCCCGCGCCAATGACGGCCGCCACCAATAACCCGACCGGACTTAATACCAACCCCACCGCCGACCCCAGCGCACCAAATACCGTGCCGCCAATACTGCCCAACAGGCGAAGCGGCGAAGTTGCTACCCATTTCAGCATATTGCCAAGCCGCCCCAGCGCAGCCCCCGGCTGGCTAAACGCAGCGGACATAGCAGCACCGGCCCGCCCAGACGCGCCAGACAGTGCCATTTGCGCATTAGAACCGAGCAGCGCCATTTTCGACTGCAACCCACCCAACGCGGAACCGGCTACGCTGGCACTGGTACGCCATGACAATAACGCCGGAGATACCCGTAGCAGGTTTGGCACCAGCCGACTGATCCCACCAGTTAGCCAGGTGAATTTTGGCAGCAACGCACCCAATCCCCCGTTACCGGCCAGTAACGAGAACCCCAACCGCAGGGCCAGCATCGGCCCCAGTAATGCCGCCGCAGCCAGCGCCAGCCCACCCAGCGTAATAGTGGCAATCGACAGTGTCGCCACCACTTTCATGATGGTGCCTGCCAGTTTGGGGTTAGCTTCCACCCAGCGACGCACACCGCCAATCATGTTTTTCAGCGTATCGACCACGTCAAGCATGGGCGCGCGCAGGGTTTCACCCATCGAACTAAGGGCGTTACCGCCACCAGATTTCAACAACTGCAATTGCGCTGAAATAGAGTCCTTATCAATATCAGACTCTTTTTGCATTGAGCCTTTGGCTCCCTTTCCTTGCGTAAGGGCGAGCTGCCGATCCAGTTCATTAAGGTTATTCATTAGCTTGGCGGCGTCATCACCAAACTCTTTACCAAACAGTTGTGTAAGTACCCGTAGCTGGTCGACGTCATCTAGTTTTTTAACCGCCCCCAACACTTCGCGAATGGTGCCCATCGCATCGACCGACATTGCTTTTTCAATCTTACTTTCATCCATGCCCAGCGCGTCAATCCCGGCAAGAAACTTGTCGCTTTGCATGGTGGCAATCGACAGTTCGCGCACCATAGCATTAGATGCGCTGGCCGCAATTTCGGGTTGTGCTCCCAGAGTTAAGAAGGTCGATCCCAGCGCCGCCGCCTGCTTATAGTTGAGCCGGTCAGCCACGCCGCCCATGCGTTGCAGTACATCAATAATGTCTGAGCCTTTCGACTTGGCGTTATCATCCAGATAGTTCAGTGCGTCGCCCAGTTGTTCAATATCTTTGGTCGGGATCTTGTACAGCCCGGAGATTTTACCGAAGCTTTCCGCCAGTTCACCGGCAGGCAGTTCAAAGGCTTTGGACGCCTTGGCGGCAACACTGGCAAAACCCAGTAGCTCTTTTTTCTGTTGTGCAAAGCTGGCACCTTGCGTTGCCACCCCCATGCGCGCGCCCCCCTCCACCAGGGCGGCAACGTCCGACGCACCGCCCGGCAGGGGGGCATTCTCAGCCGCATCCTTGATGGCGTTTTGCATTTCATAGAATTGTGCCGTGCGCTGGCCGTTATCATCCCGCAGACCATCAACCTGTTTTGCTACACCCTTCATGGCATCTTCCATGCCGGTGTAACTTCTCAGTGCCAGCGCCACCGGAGCCGCCATCACCGCACCGGTGGCGAGTGCGGTCATACCGCCAGATTGCAACTTGCCGCGCAGCTCTTGCCCGCGATCGTAACTGCTGCGCGCCGCCGCCACGCGTTTTAGCCGCTGCTCTTGCAGTTGCAACTGGCGGTTATATTGGGCAGTGCGATTGGTTATTTGCTCGGTGGCAGTGCTGTTACTGGCAACCGAAACACCGTGCTGGTAAAGACTGCCGCGCAGTTCAGCCAGTCGCCGCACTTCAACGGTCTGTTTTTCCTGCAACTTACCCAGGCGGCTGTCCCACTTTTGCACAGCGGCGATCTGCTTCTGGGTAGGATTATCGAGGGATTTGACCGCATCAGAGGCCCGGCGCAATTTCTCTATACGGGCGGCGGCTTTATTGCTGGATTCGGCCAGCTTGTCGAAACTGGCGGCCTGTTTGGGTAAGTCGCGCAAGTTATCGCGCGTGGCTTTGATTTGCCGCCCTAGCGCGGCGGTACTTTTCTGTGCGGCGTTAAAAGGTTGAGTCAGGTTGTTGACCGCCCCTAAAGCCACTTTTATCGATAGGTTGCGGTCAGTCATTGCTTATTCTTCCGTGGTTCCCCAGCGTACCGCAGCACGCTCACGCCAGGCTAAAAGGTCGGGCACGGTCATTGCCCAGAGATCAGGCAATGACCAGTGAAAAACAAAAGCGATATCGGCGATCACATCTTCTATTTGGCTAAATCCAAATTCGCAGGTGGGGTTTCCGTTGTCGTCTGTTCCCCCTCCGAGGCTGGTTGTAAAAAAGTGGCCACTTCCTGTGAGAGCTGGGCAAAGTCCCAGGTATCCATCAATGAGATCTCCAACTCGGTCAACGCCGGAGAAGTCACGCGCGGCAGTAATTTAATCAACGAATCCACATCGCTGGTCATGATGCTGTACAGCTTCAAACCACGCAGGGAACCGGCTTGCTTTAGTGCGCCAGTGAGAGAAACCTCTTCGATGACTGACTCGCCACGCTTGATAGGTGTTTGTAAAACGACAGTATTCGACATAAATAAATTCCCAGATTAAAGGCCAATGTTAGCGCGGTGTTTTTCCAGCATATCCACACCGTTCACCCGGTAGATCATGTTCAGGACATCCAACTCTAAAAGTTCTTCGTTGTTTGCCGTGATCTTGCAGTAGGTGTTTTTCAGCGTGTATTTATGGCTGGTATCATCACCTTGTTTCGCGCTGCCGGGATCGTGCTCGGTGTAACGGCCGCGCGTCTGGATTTCCAGCGGGATAGCCTCGCCGGTATCCTCCGCCTGATAGGAGCCAGCAAAACGGAACTGTACCCCGTCAGCGGTAGGCGTGCCCCACAGTTTCAGCAATTCAGGGGCCAGTCCGCCGAGGGTTAACTCCATGTCCAGCGCCCCCGCCTCAAAGCCGAGATCCACCGCGACCGAGCCGGGCATACCCGCACCCTGATAATCTTCCGTCTTGATAGTCAACTTCGGCGGCGTCAGCTCCGAGGCTTGCCCCAGATAGCTGGCACCATTGACATAAACGTTGAAATACTTAAGTTTTCTTGGCAGTGCCATAGTGATAACCCTTAGCTATTGACGGCATTCGCAAAACTCGCGAAATATTCGTCGGTGAATTCCTGAATTAACCCCAGATTTTCTAACGGCGGCACAGGGGTGTAGTTGTAGCGGATAGTCAGCTTGCCCAGCTTCAGCGTGTCGGTGGTGTTGGCGTCGGTGTCATACCAGCAACGGGCACCCAACAAGCGACCGGCAGTTACGTAGGCCGACAATTTGCGGTTGATACCGTCGATAACATCTTTCGCCAGCGACGGCGTTAGCGGCTTGTCGATGTAGTAAAAATGGGCCTCCGCAACGGTATCCAGCAGGATCTGCGCGGTACGGGTATAGCTTTCGAAAATAAAGACCTCTTCCTCGCAGGTGCGGGAACCCCAGAAACGGAAACCTTTTTGCTTGATCAGCGTGGTGATGTGGTTACTGTTCAACTCGTCGGCGTCGGTATCTTTGCCTTGCAGGGAGAAATAGATATCAACCGAGGTGCCCAGCACGCCGTCAACCGGCACGTTGGACAAGGTTTTATGCCAGCCGATATCCGCATCAATCTTGGCGCGCAACCCCAGCGCATAAGCCGGTGCCGGTACCACAACGTTGCTTTCTGCTTCGCTGTCATACGCCAGCCAGTCGGGATAAATCACCATCACTTCGCGCTGAATAAAGTTCTTGCGGTAAAGTTTGGCTTCCGCAATAGTTTTGCAGCCGTTAGCACTGATATAAGCAAATGCCTTCAGTTCGCGGGCAAAAATGGCAATTTGGTTTGCCACTGGCAGCGTATCCAGCCCCGGCGCGCCAATAATGCGCGGCTTTACACCAACGCGCATTTCAGCAACCAGCAAGGCATAAAGACCGGTATAAAGCCCGTTTTCATCCACACCGCCAATCACATTGGCTTCGGTGCTTTTTTCGCCCTCTTCCGTACCACCTTCAGCCACGCGGATAACCACGGTTTGCGGGCTGGCCTGGTCAGAAATGGCTTTCAGGGTTTGGCGTAATGTGCCGGTTTTCCCTGCTTTGCCGAGCACGTTTTTAACGCGCGTCAGTAATACCGGCGTATTCAGCGGAAAGGTGACGGCGTCGGCATCGTCCGCCGTACAGACCACGCCAATCACGGCGGAGTCGATATCGTTAATGATGGTCGATGTGTCAGTGGTTTCCTCACCGCTCACACCGTGGTGATAATTTGTTGCCATTGGGGTACGCTCCGAAAAGGATTAATCCTTGCCGAAATCATCAACCAACCTCGCGCGTAAATCACCGCCTGCTTGTTGTATCAGGCATGACACAATAAACAGCGGTATGTCCGCGCGGACTTTCCCCGCAAAATCAAACCATGCAACTGTTACCGGACGACCTCACCCCACGGCCCGCCTTTGATATCAAAATAGGCGGCAAAACACAGACCACGGTTAACGACCGGTTGATCAGTTTAACGCTGACTGATAACCGTGGTTTTGAAGCCGATATGCTGGAACTGGTCATTGACGACGCCGATCAGAAGGTTGCCCTGCCCGCACGCGGGGCACTGATTGATATTGCGCTGGGCTGGAAAGATGAACCGCTAATCAATAAAGGCCGCTTTACCGTGGATGAAATCAGCCACATCGGCCCGCCGGATCAGCTGATTGTCACGGCCCGCAGTGCTGATTTTCGCGATACGTTCAATGTGAAGCGGGAATATAGCTGGCACGATATTACCGTCGGTAAACTGGTTGCCAGTATTGCTTCGCGTTATGACCTGAAAGCCGGAGTCAGTGAGGACTTGGGCAAGATAGAGATTGACCACGCCGACCAGACCAGTGAGTCAGATATCAGCTTTTTAACCCGCATGGCGGAAAAGCTGGGCGCAATTACCACTATCAAAAACGGCATGTTGCTATTCATGCACCCAGGGCGCGCAGTATCACAAAGCGGCAAGCTGTTACCGGCCATCACAATTACGCGCGCCAGCGGTGACAAGCACAGCTTCCGGGTGGCTGACCGTGACGCCTACACCGGCGTAACCGCTTATTGGCTGGATCTGAATTTTGGCAAACCCAAAAAAGCCACAGTCAAACGCCGCCGCCGCAGGAAAGCCGCAACACCCGCGCCCGCCAAGAAAGCAAAAGAACCGGCATCAACCAGTAAAGAGGGTGGATATCTGGAAGGCGTGGAGGGGAATGTTTTTGTGATGCGCGAAACGTTCAAGACAGAACGTGCAGCACGTCGCGCCGCTGCTGCGCGGTGGTCCAAACTGCAACGGGGTGCCGCTGAATTTACGATGACACTGGCGCGTGGTCGCGCTGACTTATTTCCAGAACTGCCTGCTGTCATGCAAGGATTTAAACCAGAGATTGATCAGGCGGCGTGGATAATTACCCAGGTCACACACACCATCGGGGATAATGGATTTACTACCGCGCTAAATTTTGAGGTGAAAATATCCAGTTGGGACATGGCCGGAGAGGAAACAGAGTAAAAGAATTCAGGGAATGAATAGGTTATACTTTAGTCAAGCAAGAAAAGGTTGGAGTTATTATCATGATGTCATGCCCACAATGTGGTGCTGTTAGTCGCACCCGCACAAGCAGAATGATAACCGGCAATACCAAAGAGAACTACCATCAGTGCCAAAATCTGCTTTGCAGTTGTACGTTCACCACACTGCAATCAGTCGATAAAATCCTGTCCCGCCCCAGCCGTAATAATACCGCAACCCTACCCCGCGATCTGTTTCTGCCAGGGCATTTGGGTGACGACCAATTTGATTTAGCGTTTTAAATTCCAGCATCACAAACAAAGAGGCTCGCTAGTGCGGGCTTTTTTGTTTGAGTCAAAGCACCTTCTGCCAGCTAGTTAACTAATATCCTGATGGATTGCTAACCTATTAATCATTACAATCGTTTAAGTGTTAAAACCACTGGGTTGGAAGTTAGTCTCTATTAAAAACAAAATGAAATCAGCTCTACTGGCGAGGCCACTCAAGATGGGCCCTAACTGAAATCCTTAAGTCAATTCAGTGCGCTGGTTGTGATGGAATTTGAAATATAAAAGGATTACACATTATGTCAAACATGGTTTTTTGCCGTGGATGCGGTAAAGAAATACATGAAACGGCTAAGGCTTGCCCAAGCTGCGGCGCGACTCAAGGTACTACAGGTGATAAAAGTCGTATTACTGCGGCTCTGCTAGCATTTTTCCTTGGGGGGTTTGGTGCACACAAGTTTTATTTGGGTAAGATAGGGCAGGGATTCTTATATCTGATTTTTTGTTGGACGTTTATTCCATCAATTATCGCTTTCATTGAATTCATTATTTATCTTTGCAATTCCGATGAAGAGTTTGCCAGAAAATACGGTTAACTAAGCGTGGAAGATTAGACTGGAAATTTAAACCCCGCATTGCGGGGTTTTTTCGATGTGGTCAATGCGTGGACACTGAAAGAAATTAATCCTTTAATTTCAATTACTTAACCGCAACCTAAGGCGACTAATAAGTCGCCTAAATCAATTATTGTTTCAACGCCGCTTTCTGCGCCTGGAAGATAGTCTCTATCCCTCCCCGGGCCAGAGCCAACAACGTCAATAACTCTTCATGACTAAACGGTTCGCCTTCTGCGGTGCCTTGCACCTCAATCATTCGGCCATCTTCCATCATCACCACGTTCATATCTGTTTCTGCCGCAGAATCCTCTACGTATTCCAAATCGCACAGGGCTTCGCCTTTAACGATACCAACAGAAACTGCCGCAACCAGCCCTTTCATTGGGTTTGCTTTCAATTTACCACTGGCTACCAGCTTATTAAGCGCGTCAGCTAAAGCTACACAAGCACCACTGATTGAGGCAGTACGAGTGCCGCCATCCGCCTGCAACACATCGCAGTCTAAAGTGATGGTGAATTCACCTAACTTCTTCAAATCTACTGCCGCACGCAAAGAGCGAGCAATCAGACGTTGAATTTCTAAAGTACGGCCGCCTTGTTTGCCTTTTGCGGCTTCGCGCGCATTACGGCTGTGGGTCGAGCGCGGTAACATGCCATATTCAGCGGTTATCCAGCCCTGGCCTTGGCCTTTCAGAAAGCGCGGAACCCCCTCTTCAACCGTGGCGGTGCACAATACTTTGGTATCGCCAAACTCAACCAACACTGAACCTTCAGCGTGTTTCGTGTAATTACGGGTCAGGGTCAATGGGCGGACTTGTTGTGCTGCTCGGTCTG
>NZ_JBLWEX010000285.1:0-36567 GCF_048323875.1 Yersinia sp. LJYL362 | reverse complement strand
TAATGCGAAGTCCAAAAACTGGATGCCACTATTCTGAATCAGCGAAATTTTCTGTTTATAGTCAGTGATCGTTGCCAGCATAATATTATTTAGTCTCGCGCTTCATCGTCATTGGAAGTGTGGTATTAGCATCATAACGGCCTTTGCAATCAGCAATTCCGGTAAGAGCTTGCTTACAGACGATCTCAGGCATTTGATATTTTGAACCATCACTACACTGCGCCCTATAGCGGCTGTTAATCACCAAATTGCCCGACTTCATCAGCCCGGCGGTAATATTGGCCTGGCAGGTGACATTGTCACCGTGGGTAATTTTTACCGTGCCTTTACCATTCTTAATCTGATATTTCAGGCTCGGTGCTCTACCGGTCTGGGCGGCTTTAATATCCGGGCTGACGCGCCAGTTGCCATTAAGGAAGGCTGTTGACCCCACCTTGACCGCATCGAACGGCAGTATCAGCGCACTCTTGCTCTGTGTGGCCGTTAACTCCGGCACCGCTTGATCTACTACGACAGGTGCCGGGGGAACAATAGTGGCATGTTCTAGCGGGAGTTTTGGCTCCAGCAGCGGCTGAGTCATCTTGATAAGCGGTGTGCTGGCTTCAGGCACGGCTTTATTTTCAACAACGTTATCTTCGACAAGCGCGGGCTTAACCTCAGCAGCGGCTGAAACACTTTCCGGCATTCTGCCGCTGAATTGCACGATTAATGCGATAATTAATGCCACAACGGGCAATGCCCAGCTAAAGCGCAGCCAACGCGGTGTTTTTTTCTCTGGCAGGGAGGGCGAAGTCGGCTCTGGGAGCGGCGCTGTGGCTATTTCCGGCGCAATGTCGGCTGGCGGTGGTGGCTCGCTAATCACGGCAACCGGCGGTGTGACGGGGGCGGGGGGCGCGGCGCTCAGGGGGGAGAACGTCGGCTCAATAGCTTCAGCTGTTTGTCGTAAGCAATCGAGTGGGTCAGTTCGTGTTTTCTGGCCTTGACTGACAAATCCCCAAAAAGTCAGTACCGGTTTGCCCGCCACCAGGTAAACATGATTCGGATCGGGAAATTGCAGGGCTTTGGCCAGCAACACACCGAATAACCGCTGAGCGGCTTTATCTGATTTTTGCGCACGCTGACATAAATCATTGGCACTGGAGAGGCAGGCAGACAGTTGTTTTATCGCGGATTTGCGCTCTGTAGTGCTGGCCGCAACCCATGAGGTCACTTTACCTTCCAGAGGCGAATACCAGTCAATACGATCACCTTGCTCATTGAGCTGAGGGATAGCCAGGCAATCGGCAATCGGCTGCTGTTTCTTGAGGCGCAATGCCTCTCTAATCTGAAGTGCAGCAGCATAAACCGGTTGTCCGTTTTCGCCCAACGCCAGAATATCGTCCAAACTACCACTGCGTAAAAATGATTTCGCCACGCAAAAGAGACCTTTTCAAAGCAGAAAATAAAGTGTTATCTGCGACAGTGACTATTTTAATACCTGCGAGGGGGAATCAAACGTGGGAATAAGTGGCAAAATGGTGCTATTTCTATTTCTGCCCTGCTTTATTGAGTCAGCTAACCACCGCATTATGCGGATTGAAAGGAGATACCTTGAATCAATCACAAGCGACAACTCATCTCTCGGCCGTTGAGGCGATAGAGAAACTGGAAACGTTATACGAGGCGGCGCTAAGCGCATTGCGTGATGCGATCAGCGCCTATATTCGTGATGGGGCGTTGCCGGATGTGGGTGACCGGGCGAAGGGGCTATTTTCATATCCACAGCTGAGTGTCAGTTGGGATGGCCGATTCCGAGATCATCAACGCACGCGGGCTTACGGGCGCTTCTCACGCACCGGCCAATACAGCACTACCATCACTCGGCCCGCTTTATTCAGAGAATATCTGACGGAGCAACTGACCTTACTCGAAAGTGAGTATCATGCGGTGTTCGAAGTGACACCGTCACAACAAGAGATGCCGTATCCCTTTGTCATTGATGGCTCCGACCTGATTCTCGACCGCTCGATGACCGCAGGGCTGGCTCAGCATTTTCCGACCACCGATCTGGCTAAAATCGGCGATGGCATCACCGACGGAATTGATATTGCCGGTGCTGATTTCCCGCTATCGCACTTTGATGCGCTGCGCACCGATTTTTCATTGGCACGACTCAAACACTATACCGGCACACCGGCAGAACATATTCAGCCCTATATTCTGTTTACCAATTACAGCCGTTATGTTGATGAGTTTGTCAGTTGGGCTTGTCAGCAGATTCTGGACCCGTCCAGCCCTTATAAGGCGCTCTCTTGCGCCGGGGGGAGCTACATAACCGCTGAGAATGCCGATCCGCAGAAGACAACATCCGATTTGGCGTGGAAGAAATATCAAATGCCTGCCTATCATTTAATCGCCGAAAGTGGGCATGGCATCACACTGGTGAATATTGGCGTCGGCCCATCCAATGCCAAAACCATTTGTGACCATCTGGCGGTGATGCGGCCACACGCATGGCTGATGATCGGGCATTGTGGCGGTTTACGTGAAAGTCAGGCGATTGGCGATTATGTCTTGGCCCATGCTTATTTACGTGATGACCATGTGCTGGATGCGGTGCTGCCACCGGATATCCCGATCCCGAGTATTGCCGAAGTCCAACGGGCGCTCTATGACGCCACTAAAGCGGTGAGTGGCATGCCGGGCGTTGAAGTCAAACAACGGCTGCGTACCGGCACCGTGGTCACTTCCGACGATCGCAACTGGGAACTGCGTTTTTCTGCCTCTGCACTGCGTTTTAATCTTAGCCGTGCGGTAGCAGTTGATATGGAAAGTGCCACGATTGCTGCGCAAGGGTATCGATTCAGGGTGCCTTACGGCACATTACTGTGTGTGTCAGATAAACCGTTGCATGGCGAAATCAAGTTGCCGGGGCAGGCGAATCACTTCTATGAGGGTGCAATTTCCGAGCACTTACAGATTGGTATTCGGGCCATAGATTTGCTGCGCGCGGAGGGTGACCAACTGCATTCACGCAAATTACGTACCTTTAACGAGCCACCGTTCCGTTAATACCCCATATAATAGCGAGCAAGATATCCTGCGATATTTTGCTCGTTATTCACTCGTCACCATCTTAATAAAGTTATCGCGCACTAAATCCGCAATAGCACTATTCCAGGCGATACCCACGTGCCAACTAAGATGATTCCCACTCAGTGGCATGATATTCAGGCTTGGCGGCGCAATATGCACCACACTCTGCGGTAATAGTGCAACGCCGATCCCGGCAATCACCAACGCCAATATGGTTTGAATATCCTCAACCTCTTGCATTACCGGCGCATACCATTGGTTTGATTGTAAAAATAGGTCGATTTGCCCATTGAGTCCTCGCCCGCGTTCAGTATATAAACGCAGTAATGGCCGCTGTTTTAACCACTCATCGGCAGAATATGTTTTATCTTGCGGTGTCACTAGCACCAGGCGGTCTTCAAATAACGGATAAAAATCTAATGCCGCTGTGGGGGGAGCACGAACAAAGCCAATTTGCAGTTCGCCACGCGTTAATAATGCATATTGTTGAGCGGAGGGAATATCTTCCAACGTGATGGCAATCGCGGGGAATTGCTGTCGGAATTTTGCGATACAACGTGGTGCGCAATAGAAAGTCGACAGGCCAAACCCGATGGCGATAAACCCTTCAATTCCCTTAGCCACTCGGGCGGCAGACTGTAAAAAGAATTCAGATTGACTGACCGTTTTCTCCGCCTGCGCGAGCAATTGTTGCCCACTGGGGGTGAGTGCTGCGCCATGTCGTCCACGGGTGAACAAGTGAACATTCAGCATTGATTCCAATAAGTTAATCTGTTTGGTCAGTGCCGGTTGTGTGACGCAAAGGGCCTGGGCAGCATCCCCGTAGTTGCCTCTTTGCGCGAGCATCACAAAGGCCTTCAGCAATTTTATATTCATATTTCATTCCCATTGGTAATCAAAAAAGGAAAATCATTCATTATAAAGTTATCAATGGGGCTGCTGTAATACCAATCATAAAAATCAGCAGTGGATATCCGGGGAGGATAATATGACTGAATCAACATTGATCACCGCAGCAACAGTGCAATTCCAGCATCAGGCCAGCAATAAGCAATACAACCTATTGGTTATTGAAAAGTTTATTGAGCAAGCAGCCCTGCAAAATATCAACATATTGGCGTTCCCAGAGATGTGTATTACGGGGTATTGGCATGTGCCGAAATTGACGGCGGCACAAGTGAAGGCATTGGCTGAGCCCATCGAAAGCAGCCCATCGCTGGCCTTAGTGCGATCGTTGGCGCAGAAGCATCAAATGTTGATTGGTGTCGGCCTGATAGAGCAGGCCAATGACGGGCGACTCTATAATGCCTATGTTGCTTGTATGCCCGATGGGTCTTTGCATACTCATCGTAAATTGCATGCATTTGAACACCCCGCCATCAGTAGCGGTGATTCTTACACAGTCTTTGATACACCGTGGGGCGTTAAAGTCGGCATTCTTATCTGTTGGGATAACAATCTGGTGGAGAATGTGCGCGCCACCACCTTGCTTGGCGCTGATATCGTTTTAGCGCCACATCAAACCGGCGGAACGCATTCACGCAGCCCCTATGGTATGAAGCCCATTCCACTCGATCTCTGGGAGCAACGCGCGGAAAGAACAGCGGAAATGACCGCCGCTATTCGTGGAGTCAATGGTCGGGAATGGTTAATGCGCTGGTTACCCGCCCGCGCGCATGATAATGGCCTGTTTATTCTGTTCAGTAATGGTATTGGCGCGGATGATGATGAAGTTCGTACCGGCAATGCCATGATACTGGACCCCTATGGCCGTATCATTAATGAAACCTGGGAAGCCGCCGACGCTATGGTCTGCGCTGAATTAGACCTGTCGTTAATCCCACTGAGCACCGGACGGCGCTGGATTTATGGCCGTCGGCCTGAAATGTATTCTATTTTAACTCAACGGCAGGGTTATGAGCGCGATGCTATTTCAGCACGTTTCTCTGAAGATATTCCTGTCGTGAAAAAGCCATAAACTCACCAACAGTAGGGGGCTGGGCAACCCGCCTACCGACGAACGCCCGTACCAATACTGATACTCGATATGCCGCTTGAGCCGCCACTCACCCCAACATGACCCGTATTGGCACAGGCGACGAGTAATAGCGTGAGCATCACGAGGGTTAATGTTTTCATTTGAAGCCCTTGGTTAGATAAATATTAGCAATTCAGACTGCTGACAAAGCCAACTGAAGGGGAATCGTGCCGTTGGGGTCGTAGTGGCGTAAGCCACCGGAGTGCCCCTAGGTGCGGTAAACCCTTCACTCACCGAGCTATCAGCAACTCGTAACTATGTCATTAATCTCAGCTTGCATCATATCATTCAGTATATAACTAAAGCGTATGAGAATCGGCGGTTTAATTTTGCTGACAGCGGAATAGGTCGTCTTGCCAACGATATACAGCGCGAATGTATAGTTGCAACAGGCTTATTCAACCTGATTGGTGACAGTATCTGTTTAATAATCAGATCAATAGTTTCACTCCCAATCAAGAGAATCGCTGATGCATTTTACTCAAGCTATTGCCAGACGTCCTGCTGATACCTGCGGCAGCGGCCAAACAACCTCCCAATTGGGTGCACCCGATATTGCTGCCACTGGTCAACAATTTCTGGCTTATGTCGATACCTTGCTGCAACTTGGCTTGAAAGTGACCCTTTTACCAGCGGCTCCGGCCTTCCCCGATGCCCACTTTGTCGAAGATACGGCGGTGGTGATGCCCGAGCTGGCGGTGATAACTCACCCCGGTGCGCCAAGTCGCCAAGGCGAAGTGGACACCATTGCGCCACTGTTCACCGATCGCCCGGTTTTTCGCATGAGTCATCAGGGGCATCTTGATGGTGGTGATGTGTTATTAGTCGATAAACAGTTCTTTATCGGGCTGACGTCGCGCACCGATGAAGCTGGCATTCGCGAGTTTTCCTCTGCGGTGGGGCGCTATGGTTATCAAGTGACCGCCATTGAAGTGAGCGCCGGGCTGCACCTGAAATCCATTGTGAACTACGTGGGCCGCAACACCTTATTGCTAACTGAAGATTACCAACAGCATCCTGCCTTTGCCGGCTTTCATACTATTGTGATTTCCGACGCGGAATCTTACGCCGGTAATACCTTATGGATCAATGATACGCTGATTACTCCGCAAGGTTATCCTGATACCTTGGCTCAAATTGAAAAACTGGGGATGCCCATCGTTCAACTTGATACCAGTGAATTTAAAAAAATGGATGGCGGCTTAACCTGCCTCTCACTTCGTTTCTAATCTTTGCCAACACCGGGATTTTAATAATGAAAAAGACATTCGCTGCATTATTGACTGGCTTGATACTTTCCGCTCCCGTGGCGGCTCAAACTATAGAAACGATCAGTTTTGGTGTGGATGGCGGATATCCGCCGTTTGATGTGCTGGCCCCCAGCGGCGAGATCACCGGTTTTGATATTGATATCGCAAATGCCTTGTGTGACAACTTGCATGCTAAGTGTGTGTTCGTCAAACAACCTTTTGAAAGCATGATTGCGGCGCTGAATGCACGTAAGTTCGATGCCATTATTGCGTCGCTGAGTATTACTGATGAGCGCAAAAAAGAAGTCGATTTCACCGATCGCTATTACCGCAGTGCCGCGCAATTAGTGGCGCGCAAAGGCAGCCCATTGTCACCTGAGGTTGCCAGCCTGAAAGGGAAAACCGTCGGGGTCCAGACCGGATCTATCCATGAAACTTATGCCAAAAAACATTGGGGTGGGCAGGGGGTCAAGATTGTCTCTTATGCCAATCAGGATAATGTCTATCTCGACTTGTTGTCAGGGCGGATCAACGCCTCGCTACAAGATAATATTCAGGCCGCCAGTAGCTTTATTGATACGCCACGCGGGCAGAAATTTGCTTTTGCCGGGCCGGTTATTCAAGACGAAACTATCTCATCGGATGTCGGTATCGCCGTCGGCAAAGATAATCCGGCCTTGCGCGATGCGCTTAATGGGGCCATAAAAGCGATTCGTGCTGATGGCACTTATGATGCCATTCAGAAAAAGTATTTTAGTTTCGATATTTACGGTGAATGATTGTTTGCCGTGACCTTTGCCACAACCGGGCTCTGACACACAAGCCCGTTTGTCGTTTGTTAGCCTCGGGAGGTCAATAATGGTTGCAGACTATTTGCCGTTACTGGCACAGGGGGCGGGGTTATCACTGTGTGTGATGTTGCTTTCGCTGGCGGTCGCACTCGCGCTCGGCCTGATCAATGCAGTTATCAAGCTGTTTGGTCCGCGCTGGTTACGTTGGGTCTCCACTGGCTACACCACCTTAGTGCGCGGTATTCCGGAATTGGTGATTATGCTGCTGCTCTTTTTTGGCGGCGAAATGCTGGTGAATGGTTTTCTCGGCTTGCTGGGATTGGGGCCGGTTCGCTTCAATACGTTTATTTCCGGGGTACTGGCCATCGGCATTGTCTTTGGGGCGTATTACACCGAAACCTTCCGTGGCGCTTTTCAAACCGTCGATCGCGGTCAGTTAGAAGCCGCGATGGCTTACGGCATGCGCCCCGGTCAAGTGTTTCGGCGGATTATGCTGCCGCAAATGCTCAGTTTTGCCATTCCCGGCATCAATAATAACTGGCTCGGTTTAATGAAAGCCTCTGCTTTGATCTCAATTTTGGGATTGGAAGACATGGTGTGGCTGGCCGAACAGGCCGGGCGCGCAACACAGAAGCCTTTCCTGTTCTACTTCCTGGTGGCGTTGATTTATATGGTTATTACTGCGCTGTCCAGTTGGGGCTTTAGCCTGTTGGCACGGCGTTACGCGCTATCGACCTCCACTGCGGCGAGGGCGCGCTAATGAATCTGCAAACGCTCATCGAAGCAGTGCCGACATTCCTGTACAGCGACGGTTCGGATATGACCGGCCTGGCGGTGACCGCAAAATTGTTTTTACTGTCCGTGGTGCCCGGTTTACTGCTGGCGCTAGTGATGGCGGTTGGGCAGGCCTTTGGTCCACGCCCGCTGGCCTGGCTGATTCGCAGTGTGACTTATTTCTTTCGTAGTACGCCGCTCTACCTGCAACTCATGCTTATTTACTATGGCCTGTCGCAGTTTGATATTGTGCAATTGGGCTGGCAGGACGACCAACCTTTTTGGCTGCTGTTCCGTGATGCCACTTTCTGCGCCACACTGGCGTTGGTGCTCAATACCAGTGCTTATGTTGCGGAGCTATTGGCGGGCATGATGGTGACTTTTCCGCGCCAGGAGTGGGTGGCTGGCGAGGCGTTCGGTATGAGTCAGTGGCAAATCATTCGGCGTTTGGTATTACCGGCCACCTTACGGCGGGGAATTCCGGCGTTGAATAACGAAATGGTGTTCTTGCTGCATGCCACCTCTCTGGCCAGCACCGTCACCTTGCTCGATATTACCGGCGTGGCGCGGGCTTTCTATGCCGCCACTTATTCGCCGTTTATTCCGTTTCTGATGGCCGCAGCGCTTTACTTGCTGTGTACCTTTATGTTGATTTTCATGTTTTCACGCGCGGAACGGCGCTGGTTGGCCTTTGCCCGCCACGAGTGAATCCGGCGGGCAACGTGGTTTTAAGTAGGTTGAATAGCTTTAAGTAGATTGAATAGCTTTAAGCAGGTTTAATAGTTTTAAGCACGTTTAATGGCTTGTAACTCAGTGATGGTGACGATTTTATCGACGCGGAATTTTTTGCTGGTGAGCCAGGTGTCGGCCAGTAGCCGATAGTGTTCCATGTTGCGACAACCAATGCGCAGCAGGAAATCAAAGCTCCCGCCGACCAACCAGCAATCCAGCACTTCGGGCGTTTTACAAACTTCTTGCTCGAAGGCGGCTTGAGAGTGCCCATGGTCGGCCAAGGCAATTTGTGCTTGGATAACAAAGGCATGCTCGGGTTCCGGCAGCTCAATAATCGCACTGTAGCCCCGGATAATACCGGCGCGTTCCAGCAACCGAACGCGCTCCAAACAGGGGCGGGCGGTCAAATTGACCTGCTCGGACAACTTCTGATAAGAAATGCGGCCATCCTGGCTCAGGATTTCAAGGATTTTTTTGTCAATTCGGTCAAGCCGGGGTTTCTTTTCCACAGATAGGACGTCCAATGAAAATCAATAATCATACGTTACCTGAACATGCCCTGAGTGGGCAGCGTCAATTAACCAGTTTTCATTTCGGCCAGCCGGGTGTGGGCGAGAAAATCTACCTACAGGCAGGCCTACATGCCGATGAACTGCCCGGAATGCTGGTATTACATTATCTTAAAAGATTACTGAGTCAGGCGGAACGGCGCGGAGAAATTCAGAGTGAAATAATTATTGTGCCCATCGCTAACCCTGTCGGTATGGCACAAGTGCTGCTAAACAGTGGAATAGGCCGTTTTGATTTGGTCAGCGGTCGCAATTTTAATCGTGATTTCCCCAACCTGGCCCCATTAGCTTATTTACGATTAAGCGCGGGTGTATTAAGCGAAAAAGAGAACCTGCGGCAACAGATACGCCGTGCCATGGTGGCGGCATTGCACGATTTACCGGCGCGCAGTGAAGTCGATGCCTTGCGCCAACATCTGCTCACGCTGGCCTGTGACGCGGATTTAGTGCTGGACTTGCATTGCGACGACAGCGCTATTTTGCATCTGTATGCAGATCCAGCCTGGCGAGAATCAGTGGATGTTCTCGCGCGTTTTTTGCATATCGACACCGTGCTACTTTCACAAGACAGCGGCGGCGGGTCGTTTGATGAGGCCTGCGGCTTGCCGTGGCACCGCCTAACCGCACATTACCCCGAGCTGGTACCCGCTTGTATGGCGGTGACCGTTGAATTGCGCGGGCAACAGGATGTCAGTCACCCGCTGGCCAGTGCCGATGCCGAGCGTATTTATCAATATTTACAACATCGTGGCGCGATTGCTGGGATGGCTCCGGATATTCCACAGCGAGAGGTGGCGATGTTGCCTTTTTCCGCCGGGGAAATCGTCAATGCACCGGCCAGCGGTCTGCTGTTGCTATTGCGCCAGCCGGGTGAATGGGTCGGCAAAGATGACGTGGTAGCTGAAATCATTGACCCGATAACTGATACGGTCAAAGCGGTGCGGGCCAAAGCGGGGGGGATCATCTATGCCAGCAGGCGTGCTCCGTTTGTCACTTTAGGTGCTGAGGTGATGAAGATTGCGGGGAAAACCCCCTACGCCGGTGGCGGGGGGGTTGCATCCTAAGGGTTAAAGGCTTAACTCACGTAGCAGTGAAAATGCCTGTTGGGTCTGCTCCTCACTGACCACAAAAGCGCGTAACTGATGTTGGCTGTCAGTTGCGCGGGCGGTTATTCCTTGTGACGTTAAATTTATGTCCCAGTTGAGATCACGGCGCTGGGTTTCGCCCGCGAAATATAACGGCAAATCTGGCGTTTTGACTTTGACCAGCATCGCTGGCAGCGTAAGGTCATGCGCCCCACCCAACAGATTTTTCGCGAGAGTCAGGGCACTGACCAGAATGGGCTGCAAGAAGGGCAACACTTTCCCGCCAATTTCAGCGCAATCGCCAATAGCAAAGATATCGGGGTCCGAGGTTTGCAACTGTTGGTTTACCTTGATACCGCGCCCGATATCCAGCCCCGCCGCCGCCGCAACGGCAGTTTCCGGCTGTAATCCCATTGCTGCAATCACCGCATCAACGCTATAGCGCTGGCCGCAATCGAGTATCACGCGCAGCCCATCCGCCACTTTCTCAATGCTATTCAGTTGATTATTAAAGGCCAGAGTGATGCCCATCAGGCTGAAGCTATGCTGTAAACGGCTGCTGATTTCCACCGGCAAAACCGAGGCCAACAGACTGTGGGCTTTATCCAGCAAAATGACGCTTTTACCCGCGCGCTGTAAGTCCATCGCCAGCTCTGCACCGATTAAACCGCCGCCTAATACCAAAATACGGCGGGCTTTTTGTAATGTTTCTTGATGCAATCGGTACTCATTTTGGCTGTTAAATGTGCAGATCAACGTATTGCCTGCAATGGGTGGCAGCATTGCTGTGGCACCGGTTGCTAAGACCAGTTTGTGATATTGAAACACCTGCTCACCACACAACACCTGTTTATTCTGCCGCTGAATGGCAGTGACGCGGGTTCCGGTGTGCAGGGTTAGGCTATTTTCCTGCGCAAATTGTTCAGCGGACATCCGAGTCAGGTCGTCAGCACTTTGCTGGCGACTGAAAACATGACTCAAATCCGGTTTGTTATAATCAACACCACTATCAGCAGCAATCATATTGATGGCTACCTGAGCGTCGAGTTTGCGGATGTTTTTCACCACCTGACGGGCAGCAAACCCGGAACCGACAATCACAATGTTCTCAACCATAACCGCCTCTCTTAAAGTGGATCGAACACAGATTTGCCTAACCCACATTCCGGGCAGAGGAAGAAGTCCGGCACATCATCCCAGCACGTTCCTGGCTTAACATCTTGCAGTGGCTCACCCAGTGCCGGGTCATATATCCACTGGCAGACACTGCATTGCATTGAAATCCCCAGTAACACCGGAGTGCTAGAGGTATTCTCTTTATTGATAAAAGGGGTTTCAGCAATAAGTGCTGCGCGGCTATTCAGTGGGTGTAAGGCCCATTCGCGGGCAATCTTGCGCCCATGTTCGCGGCATTCGTCCAGCCCATCGCTGTCTGGTCGCCATTTCATTTTAAGTGAGAGGGAAATATCAAATCCGGCATCCATCAGGCGGGTTTGAATCCGGTCAACCGCGCCCCCCGTCCAACCAAAACTGCCAAAAGCGGCCGCCTTTTTATTACGAAAACGCAGCCCGGTCAGTTCTTCAAGCATGCCGGCTATTTTGGGCATCATCACATTGTTCATGGTGGAGGAGCCAACCAATACCCCTTTTGAGCGGAATACCTGTGTCAGTATTTCATTCTTATCGTGGCGCGCAATATTGTAGATTTTCACGGCAACAGCGGGGTCGGTGTCATGAATCCCCTGAGCAATGGCGTCGGCCATCATGCGGGTGTTGTTTGACATGGTGTCATAGAAAATGGTGATGCGATCTTCTTGGTAATCACCGGCCCATTCCAGGTATTTCGCCACAATTTGGGTGGGATTATCCCGCCACACCACGCCATGAGAAGTGGCAATCATTGATACCGGCAGGTTGAAGCCAAGGATTTCGTTGATTTTGGGTGTGACTAAGCGGCTGAAAGGCGTCAAAATATTGGCATAATAGCGAGCACATTGCTCATACAGCTCAATCTGGTCCACTTCATCATTAAACAAATGCTCGTCACAATAGTGCTGACCAAACGCATCATTACTGAAAAGCACTGCGTCGCCGGTGAGGTAAGTCATCATGCTGTCAGGCCAGTGCAGCATCGGTGTTTCAACAAAAATCAGTTGCTTACCATTGCCAATATCCAGTGAGTCACCCGTTTTGACGGTGATGAAATTCCATTCAGGATGATGGTGATGCCCGTTAATCGAATCGATAGCATTGGTGGTGCAATAAATCGGGATGTGGGGGATGCGCGCCATTAACTCGGTTAATGCCCCGGCATGGTCCTCTTCAGCATGGTTAATAATAATATAATCGAGCGTATTCAGATCAATTTCCCGCGCTAAGTTAGCTACAAAATCGCGGCTGAACTTCTGATCGACGGTATCAATCAGCACGTTTTTTCCTTCGCGGATCAAATAGCTGTTGTAGCTCGTCCCCTTAAGGGTTTTATATTCGGTACCATGGAAATCGCGCACTTCCCAATCACGCTGCCCAACCCATTGAATATTATTTTTAACCTGAATGGCCATGAACCGTTCCTTACTAAAGTGAATGAATAACCTCACTGTAGATAGCAAAGGGCGTGCCAGTATTTATCTATTTGATTTTAATGGTTTAAAATTTAAATATTGTCATTATGACACCATTGGACTATTGTCATAAAGACTATTACTGTGTCGGAATGACAAAACATGAGTTTATCCATTCAGTCGCTCGCGCAAATAGCGATTGAGTTACAAAGCGGTTTATCTGGCCAAAACCGTTTTCAAATATTAATCAGCAGCTTACGGCAATTACTGCAATGTGATGCGTCGGCACTGCTGCGCTACGAACACCAACTGTTTCGCCCACTGGCGATTGATGGTTTATCCCCTGATGTGCTGGGGCGACGTTTTTCGCTGTCATCTCATCCTCGACTGGAAGCCATTGCTCGTGCGGGCAATGTGGTGCGTTTCCCCACCGATAGCCATCTTCCTGACCCCTACGACGGCCTGATCCCAGGGCACGATGAACTTAAAGTTCATGCCTGCATTGGTTTACCTTTATTTGCCGATCAAGAACTTATCGGGGCGCTGACTTTCGACAGTATGAATCCCGCCCAATTTGACAGGTTTAGCGATGAAGAGCTGAAACTGATTGGTGTATTGGCCGCTTCGGCCCTTAATAATGCGCTGTTAGTGGATGTTTTAGAGAAACAAGCAGTACCCACGGTGAGTTCTTTAAATATTCATAAACAGGCCGCGACACATTCAGAAGATGAAATGATTGGCCTTTCACCGTTGATATTGCAACTTAAGCATGAAATCGGTGTGGTTGCGGGGTCAGAGCTGAATGTGCTGATTACCGGCGAAACCGGGGTCGGGAAGGAGTTAGTGGCCAAGGCCATTCACCATTTATCGCCCCGGGCGACGAAACCGCTTATCTATTTAAACTGCGCGGCATTGCCAGAAAATGTGGCTGAAAGCGAATTGTTTGGCCATGTTAAGGGCGCGTTCACCGGGGCAATACATGACAGAACCGGCAAATTTGAAATTGCTGATAATGGAACACTTTTTCTCGATGAAATTGGCGAGCTTTCTTTGGTGCTTCAGGCCAAATTGCTGCGCGTTATCCAATATGGTGACCTGCAAAGAGTGGGCGATGACAGTACCAAACAGGTCAATGTGCGTATCGTTGCGGCCACCAACTGTGACTTGAAACAAGCCGTCATCGACGGGCGTTTTCGCGTGGATTTGTTCCATCGATTGAGTGTCTTCCCGCTGCATGTTCCTCCGTTGAGAGAAAGAAAAGGGGATATCATTCTGCTGGCGGGATTTTTTGTTGAGCAAATCAGAAAGAAATTAGCTATCAAGCAATTAGGCATTCCGCCAGAAACATTAACTATGCTCGAACATTACCGTTGGCCGGGGAATGTTCGTGAGTTGGAACATGCTATTTATCGTGCTGCGGTATTAGCTCGCGCTTCACAGCATGCCTCAGAGTCATATTATTTGACGCCTGAGCTATTTAATATTGCCGCCGCCGTGACACCGCGTGTTACGCCCGATATATTCAGCGAAAATCAAACGATGGCGACGCAAAATTTACAATCTGCCACTCGTGATTTTCAGCGGCAATGGATTACCCAAGTGTTAAAGGCAAACGGGATGAATTGGTCGGCCTGTGCGCGCGCGCTTGAGCTTGATACCGGCAACCTGCACCGCCTCGCCAAGCGGTTGGGCATCAAACCATCGGGCTAAGTCAACGCCCTCAAACCCCGTAAAATAGGGCTTGAGGGGGATTTATATTACTTTATCAGTCGGTCAAAATCGGATGCATCATGACGTTCAGCCAGCTGTTCTTCTGGTACGCCCCAGGTTTTATTGACGATACGGCCGCGCTGGACAGCAGGGCGCTTGGCAATGGTTTCGGTCCAACGTATCAGGTGAGTATAAGATTTCACATCCAGGAATTCACCCGCTTCATATTGCAAGCCCAGTACCAAATTGCCATACCACGGCCATATAGCCATATCCGCAATGGAATACTCATCACCGGCGATATATTCATGAGTCGCCAGCTGTGTATTGAGTAAATCGAGCTGGCGCTTAGCTTCCATCGTGAAACGGTCGATGGCGTATTCAATTTTCACTGGCGCATAGTGATAAAAATGGCCGAAACCGCCGCCCAAATAAGGGGCCGCGCCCTGTAGCCAGAACAGCCAATTGAGCGCTTCGGTTCTTGCCGCCAGGGATTTTGGTAAGAAATGACCGAATTTATCCGCCAAATAAAGCAAAATAGCACCAGACTCAAAAACCCTGATCGGCGGGGTGGTTGAATGGTCCATCAGCGCCGGGATCTTTGAGTTTGGGTTGACGGCAACAAAACCACTTGAGAACTGATCACCTTCACCGATACGAATCAGATGGGCATCATATTCCGCGCCTTTCTCGCCCAAGGCCAACAACTCCTCCAGCAGAATAGTCACCTTCTGACCATTCGGTGTCCCCATGGAATACAGCTGCAATGGATGTTTACCCACCGGCAGGGTAGCTTCATGTCTGGCTCCTGCCGTCGGGCGATTGATCTTCGACCATATCCCGCCGCTAGCATTATTTTCTGTCCAGACTTTCGGTGGCTGATATTCGTTATCTTTCATCATGGATGGCCTTTTTGCGAATGAAGACGAAATTAATAATACTCATCCTGATTATGCCTTAATCATAAAAAATAACAGGGATAATATTTCTGTCACTCCTGCTCCCTATAGTGAAGTTGCTTTTTACCTTTGGGCAATAAAAATAATCAGGGAACTTAACATGCACATGAAAAAATTCAGGTTGGCACTGCTGGCCAGTAGCATCGCATTCAGTACCCCTTTGTGGGCACAGGCCGTCGAAGTCCCCGCGGCTCTTGCCGGTCACGCTGTTTTGCCCGTGAAGTCGACGGTTGCGACCCCTTCGGATGCCCCGACGGATTTACAGCAAAGTGGCAAATACACCAGTGGTCAACGCGTTAGCGCATTAGGCACTGTAGCCGGTAAATCCGCCGATCGTCTAACGGGTATTGGGTTGCCGATCACCGGCCAACCCCTGCAAGGCCATTCTGGAATAAAACACATGCCGGATGGCACCTATTGGGTACTGACCGACAATGGATTTGGCAGCAAAGCCAACTCGCCGGACGCCATGCTGTATCTCAATCACTATAATATTGATTTCAAAAATGGCAGCGTCACGCCACTGCAAACGGTGTTCTTGCACGATCCCGATAAAAAAGTTCCCTTCCATATCACCAATGAAAGCACTAAAAAACGCTATCTGACCGGCAGTGATTTTGACCCAGAAAGCTTCCAGTTTGCCGATGATGCGCTCTGGGTGGGGGATGAATTTGGCCCCTATCTGATTAAGGCCGATTTGAACGGTAAAGTGCTGGCCGTGTTTGAGACTCAGGTTGATGGCAAGGTGGTGAAATCACCTGATAATCCAACATTGACGTTGCCAGGTGCGCCGGATGGTAAACAAAACTTTCAGGTAGCGCGCTCCAAAGGATTTGAAGGGATGGCAGTGTCACCGGATGGCAGCAAACTGTATCCCATGCTAGAAGGGGCGCTGTGGGAGGGGGAGCAATTTGAAAACATTGATGGCAAACGCTACCTGCGAGTGCTGGAATTTGATGTTAAAAATCAAGCATGGACAGGGCGCAGTTGGCAATATGTTCTGGAAGATAACCAGAACGCCATTGGTGATTTCAATATGATTGATGCGAACCATGGATTAGTGATTGAACGCGACAATGGCGAAGGGACAGCGGATAAAGCGTGCACTGCAGGGGCTGCGACGGATAAATGTTTTAGCAAAATAGCGACGTTCAAACGTGTCTACAAAATCGCATTCTCGGCTGACAATGTCGGCAAACCGGTAGAAAAAATCGCATATATTGATTTGCTGAATATAAAAGATCCGCAGAATCTGGCACGTAAACCGCTAAATAATGGCGTGCTGACATTCCCGTTCTTTACCATTGAAAACGTTGATGTGGTGGATGCCAACCATATCATTGTCGGTAACGATAATAATTTCCCGTTCTCCTCCAGCCGTCAGCCTAATGAGGCGGACGATAATGAGTTTATCTTACTGGATGTGAAACAGTTATTGAGTCAGTAGCTGACTCAACTCTTCCTGACCAGCCCGTGTAGCGCGGGCTTTTACTCTGGAACATCATGCTTCATACTGCACGGTTGATGCTTCTCTGACTTGCCGCTCAAGAATATTGAGTGTTTTGGATAATACGTTTTCTTGCTCTGTAAACCATTGATCCTTGTCGGGCAGAGAGGTGGCCAGCCGCCATGACTCTTCATCCTCCAGAGTTTTCAGCTCGTGTAATATCGCGTCAATTTGTTTTCTAACTTCACCTATTTTTCGCCGCAACCGCTCAAGATCATCAATCAGATCACTGGCCATCAGTGGCTCAAGCCCTTGTTTTAAACTTTCCAACAAAGCATGTATTGCAGGGAAATCGCCGCGTTGGCGGGCTTGATTAAGCTGGACCATCAGCTGATGAGCTTTCTCTTTAAATTCATCCGCGACTAAATCAGGATGGCAGAGCCGGCTAGCTTGCCGCCACAATCGTTTGAGTTCCTGGCGCTGGTGAGAAGAAAGTTTCTTGTCATTATTGAGCCGCTGCTCGGCATCTGTTTGTTTTTCCTGATAACTTTCATATTTCTCTTTGGCGTCTTCACGGGCTTTGCGCGTTGACTCAGTATTACGCGTACAAAAGCTGTTTTCCAACTCTTTAATCTCTGCCAGCAATGCGGTAATCAACTCGGTTTGTTGCTGAATCCGGTTTCGAATCTCAATAGTTTCATTCGAGATGGTAGCAAGTGACAGCCAGCGTTGTTTTAGCGCCGCAAGCTCATCGATGGCTTGAGAAATATACTGCTGACAGTTGCGATAATCGCGCTCTCGGCGACGGGCTTCCGCCTCGGCTTTACGCAAGGTACTTTCTGCTAACTGTTTACGCAAATTGAGAATTTGCTTCATCAATGGGCCAAGCCGCACCAGATAAAGGTCATTAAAATCATCTAGCAATTGAATACGTTCATTGCGTTTATCAATTAAATCGCTTAACTGTGCCTCCAGCGCTTTCAGCTCAAGTTTACAAGCCGACAATTCGATATCTTGCCACTGCGTAACCCCTTGCTGACTTCCTAGCCAGGCTGAAATAGCCTCCAGAGCCTGGGTGAATTTTCCTTGTTCAATCGCCATGACGATAAAAACAAGCACGGCATCCTGAGTCTCACTTTTAAGATAAGGGAGTTGATGTCGAATAATGTCGTCATCTTCAAGCTCAATACCGCTTTTAATGATCTCCAGCCGTTTAATGAGTTTTTTCATAAATATAGAATATGCTGATAGCGTAGACAGGATACCTACATACTAAACAACGGCTTCACATTGTTCCAGATGAATGAGGTGGGATCTCGCACCGATAGCCAGATAGTTAAGTCGGCATGTGCTATAAATCACATTCAACGCGTCGATGAAAAAATCTAAGTGAGAGTCAAGGGCAGGGAAGTGATGATTGTCCAATACTGCTACGCGAATTCTGCCCCACTAGGGTACTGCAATAAACACAGAATTCACGTAGCGCGATCTGATGAATATTATCTTTTAAATTCAATTAATTAAACTTCTCATCTCTCAATTTGCGGTTTAGATAAACTCCCTAACCCATTGCACAGCAAAATATTGAAATAGCGTTTTAAAAAACGTAAGATCTCAATTCACTCCGAATATTAAACTACCCAAAGTCACCAAAATGAATAAACACCAAGCTCGTGGTAGCGCGGCAACCGCAAATAACATTCAGTTCGGGGAAAAACAAGTGAATGCCAACACCTCCGGCTCATCGTCGCGGCATGTGTTTCACTCTGCACCGTTTAGACATTTATTCTTCGCTCGACTTCTCACGGTATTAGGTAATGGCATTGCGCCGATCGCATTAGCTTTTGCTGTATTGGATATTGGCGGTTCCGCCACCGATTTAGGTTTAGTGGTTGCCGCGCGATCAATTTTCAACGTGGCTTTCTTGTTGATTGGTGGGGTACTTGCCGATCGCTATTCGCGAAGTATTGTTTTGCTATCTTCCTCCACCATTGCGGCCTTATCTCAGGGGGTAGTTGCCTGGTTGGTGCTTGATGGAACCGCAACCATCATCGGATTGGCGGTACTGGGAACAATTAATGGTGCAGCAGCGGGCATCGCGCTACCGGCATCTTCCGCGATGGTGCCACAAACTGTTCCTGCATATCACCTCAGAGCCGCCAACGCTTTTATTCAAGTGGGTATCTACGCAGGAACCGTGATTGGCGCTTCCTTGGGCGGCATTCTGACCAGCACTATTGGGCCGGGATGGGGCTTAGCTGTCGATGCTTTGGGATTCGCCGCTTCTGCACCGCTCTATTTTTTCATTCGCACCCACTCGGTACAGTCTCTAGAATCACACACCAACATCTTGCAGGACCTGCGCGAGGGTTGGAAAGAATTTATTGCCCGCTCATGGGTTTGGACTATTGTTGCCCAATTCACCATTATTAATGCCGCTTTCAGCGGTGTAGTGATGATCCTTGGCCCCATCATTGCTGATGCTTCATTTGGTCGGGCAGGTTGGGGCATTATTGTTGCAGCCGAGAGTATTGGGCTGATCATGGGTTCATTCATTGCGCTGCGCTGGCGTCCACGACGTGATTTGTATATTGGTGTCATCCTGGTTTCGCTTTGCGCGATCCCCATTTTGCTTCTCAGCATGGTTTCTTCAACATTCATTCTGATGGGGGGATTTTTTGTAGCCGGGTTGGGGTTTGGGCAATTTGGCGTGGTTTGGGCAAATTCTCTGCAAACTCATATTCCTGCCGATAAACTCGCGCGTGTTTATGCCTATGATGCGATGGGTTCATTTGTGGCGATCCCGGTCGGTGAACTGGCCGCTGGCCCGCTGGCGATGCATTACGGCAATTCAGCCGTTTTATTGGCCTCGGCAATCGCGGTGGTTGTCGCGACTGTTGCGGCCAGTTTGACACCGGCGATCAGGCAGCTTGATAACGGGCCTAAAGTGAAACCATGCGACCATCAACACTAATCGCGTTAGTGGCAAAATCTGGCGGAGTTAGAGGGCAGGGAGCGGCTATTTTCCAATACCGCCATGTCAATTCTGCTCTTCTAACTTGATATTATTTATTTGAATACGGAATTAACTTTGAACGCAAGGTTTTACAAACTTAGGCGGGATGTATAAATCTAAGCCTAAGTGACCACAATATTCTCTAAACATATTTATGGTTCTAACACCGGACTTTTCGTATATGAGTCTTAATTTATTTTCTATTGTTCTATGTGATAAAGACAGTCTTTTAGCAACCATTTTAGATGTCATTGGCTGTAATATGAAAAAAATTATCTCAAGTTCTTTCTCGTTGAAAAGGTCGGTGGGCGGGGTCAATGTCAATACTGAGGGTGCACGACGACCTATATATTGAGAAAGAGAAATGAAATTTAATTTACTGGCATTTGTTAATGTTCCTATACATTCACCAACTTTATTGTAAATTGGAAACCTGGGTAAATAATAAGGTTCTAATATTTTGTCTCGTCCATAAAAATTGGTTGAAATAATGGCTACTCGTTTTCCACTTTTCTCCGCTTTTCTGTCATTGGCTTGATACTGTTCAGCAAATTCCGCCCAACTCGCAGGGCATTCATCATCTAATCTTCCCTCAATATCAAAGTCAGCGGGTAAACTTAAAAAGTCTAAACCAGCTTGATTTACATACACATAACGGGATTCGCAATCTCTTACAACCCAAGGTTCATTACTGTACTCCATAATAGAAATCAGGGGCAGTGAGTTTAGGGATTCAACAATTAATTTTTTTTCATTCAGTGGCTTATTTTTTTCATCCATGACTAACTGAGCCTCTCAAGTTTTACTTTACTAAAATAAAAGAAAATTTGACGATTGATTGTAACTATTTAAATCCTACTCCACAGAACTGGCGACTTCAAGATGGTTTCATTTATTAATTCTTTTTTGGATTAACTTTTTAGCCTATAAGTTCTTTATCATAATATTGCTAAATATAATAAATTAAATACTAATTACTTTATGATACTCAATTCAATACTTACAGTGAGCCAACAAATATCGGCAGAATATTCGAGAATAAGTGCGTGCTTTTTTGTGTCTGTCGTTTAGCAAAATCTGACGGGCAATCATGCTGTCAGTTATACAGATTTCACGTAGCGCCGCCGGTCAATAATGAGGGAAGGGACTTTAATTTGTCATTTTGCTATTTGTAGCTGGAGTATGGATCACCAGAACATAACTCTGCTTAACGGATTACGGGCGGGTTAATAGGATAAACCCTTAGCGCATAAGTCGGGTTCACTCACAGATAAGTAATTTAACATAATATACATTATACGCACCAAGGTAGGGGTAGGCAGAATCCAGGTTTTTGGTTGCTGTCATGCATGTATGATTGGTTCAGATATCTGGTTAACGTCCGTACAAAAAGCCTTCTGGAATGTGCAACTATGAAAATATTGAAAACAATGGCAATGCTGGTCGTTCTGGGGACATTATCCTCCGGCGCGATATCCGCCGAATTATTAACCAAGGAAGATCTCAATAATAACCCGCTGCAGTATGAAAAAATTGGCAATATCGTTACTGCTAATGAATTAGCCCTAATGGATGCTAAAGCTGAGTTGTCCAAAAAAGCCGATGAATTAGGCGGCGATTATTATGTCATTACCTCAGCAAACACTGAGAATAAGATCCACGCAACGGCTGATGTGTATAAGAAAAAGTAGTGATGATGAACCAAGTATTAAAGTTATAGCTGGCTGGTCTATTCACAGCCAGCTTTATCTTTCAGTACCGCATACACCACGTGACGTTGTCACAATAAATCCCCCTTTTTAATCCCGGTATGCTCAAAATATGTCAGTAAATTGTTCGGATTTGAAACGTGATTTCATTGTTTAAACCAGCACGCCTGTTTTTCGCCAAATCAGTGCGTTATCCATCTCTATTCCGGCTTGCAGCATGAGCCAATCTAACGCTGTCACCCCGTCAAAAGTGCCTGGCCCTGCTCTGCCCTTATTGGTCGCGGGCGCTTTCTTTATGGAAAACCTGGATGCGACGGTGATTGTTACCGCCATGCCACAAATGGCTTCGGCATTTGCTCATTTTCTGTGCATCCGATTGATATGAATATTGGTATTTCTGCTTATATTCTTACTTTGACGGTGTTTATTCCTGCCAGTGGTGCCGGGTGGAAGCGAAGCTGCGATTTGCGATATTTGGGCTATGTACGCAACCGGTCGTTATCGGACAGCCACAATAATACCGTCCGAAACTGAGCAAAATGACTTTCGTACGTGTCATTCCATTAGTACACCATTTTCGGACGGTTAAGTAACTAAAACTAAATATGACTAAAGTTAAGTTATAACAATGAGTTGTTAGATATGTCGCATTTTTCAGCTTGGCTTTCATTGGGCCAGAAAGAAACCAAGAGCTTGCTATTAGATTAATATTCATTGATTTTAAAATTTACTATACAGGCGTTTTATCAAGATCTGATCTAATAGAAGAATTTGGCGTTTCTGAAATAACTGCGAGCAGGATTATAGCTGAATATAAAAAATCGTACGTTTTCGTACGGTTGGGCTTCAGACCCCTTCTACTTCCCCCCCCTCAAAATTAGTCTCCTAATCATAACAAATCGACTATAGTTTAAATGTACTTGAACTATATCGACTAGGGGGTTGTTAACGCCACCAAAGTGGCGAATGCGAACAGCCACGAGTTTTTCGTTAGCCAAAGAAGGATAGATTATGACCCACAAACACTCAATAGACGAACACCCCGAGAACGATGAATGGCCTACTCACGATGTGGCTCAGGAATTCAATAGCCAAAAAACCGCTTTAACCACAGGAAGGGTGACCAAGCCATTGATGATCGATGACCCTCTGGTCATTACTTCTGCTTTCGTTGTGGCTGCGGGGACTATTATAGCTGTCCCCTATGCATCTGTTGGAACCGGCATTATCGTATTGAATAGTTAAAGGGAATGGATTGACAGGCGGAGATCTTATTTTGCTCAAAAAGGGTCAATATTTAGAATGGAAGATTGACGATTTAAATAAAGAGTCTAATTACAGTAACGCATTCTTTAACGGCTTGTATAATAGCAGGTTATGGTATTG
This sequence comes from Yersinia sp. LJYL362, assembly GCF_048323875.1. Classification (NCBI taxonomy): domain Bacteria; kingdom Pseudomonadati; phylum Pseudomonadota; class Gammaproteobacteria; order Enterobacterales; family Yersiniaceae; genus Yersinia; species Yersinia sp. LJYL362. The sequence goes on along the minus strand of NZ_JBLWEX010000285.1, from coordinate 13,462 downwards.
CGCCCCTCGATCAGCAGGTGTCAAACTCACCATCACAGGCGTGAGCTCCTATGCCACTTCCATTCTGTTTGAAAAAATCCTTCAGCTGACAGGAGATTCCACGACAAACAGAAATAAGCTACGTCACAAGGATTTATTGCAAGTACCGGTTAATGCAGAAATTCAACTAGGCGGGCAAGGCGATGGAATTGATATTTATGTTAAGGTAGAAATGCTGGGTGCTCCTGACAACTATCAATGGGTTGATGGAGAAATTATTCTGGATCGACTTGAGTTTGCGCGTAAATTCTGACACTTAGGTGTATTAGCTCAGACCTGATCTGACAGTTACCGGTTATTTATACAGGTGTCTGTCAGATTACATCTGGCTTAAATTCTTCTCAGCCCAGATGCGCTTTCCATCAAGTAATGTTTCCATTGGCGTCCGGCCACAGCACACTTTTCCCTGATGTGTTCGCTCATTATTATAATAAGCCAGCCATTCATCAAGATCCGACTGCAATGTGCCGAGATCGCTATATCGATTTTTATCTTTCCCCTCGGCGTAATACCAAAGCGGCTCATCGATTCTTGAAGAAAATGCTGGGCAACTTACGGGATTGGGAGCAGCCGAGACGTATTATTACAGATAAGGCACCGACCTATGGCAGAGCACTGGCGCTGCTGAAACGTGAGGGCAAATGTCCACCTGGCGTTGAGCATCGACAGGTGAAATACCTCAACAACGTGATTGAATGTGATCACGGTAAGCTGAAGCGGATAATCAATCCGATGTTAGGCTTCAAATCCATGAAAACGGCTTATGCCACGATCAGGGGTTCCACGCCCAAACCGCCGAAAATTCCGGCACTACGAATTAGTCGATTTTTGAAGCATGTTTGGTATATGTTGACGTGTACGTTTATGGTGCCGTGAATGAGAATTTATCCGTACCAGCTATGTGAGACGTTGCAATCAGCCACTTTCCGCTGCAAACGGCTATTTCTTTGCTGTCCGGTTGACGAAGGTCTTACGTACAGGCAGCCGAACGCCAAAATTAGCGTCACGGGAATTTCGGCAGTTCGGCCTGATGGTAGCGAAGCTACAAAATGCGACATTTGGTGTTTATCATAATGTCAGGTTTTACACAGCCAGAGCTGACGAAGCAGCTCTGATTGTTATGCTCTGAGATGATTATGTAATCACCAATAGAAAACGGTTATGTGAAGTTATAGACAACTTGCACAATTACGGTTTTCTCACCATTCAAAGTACCGACATAAACAGATTCCTGAGGATCAGCTCTGCGCCAACACACTGACTCAAAGTCACATTTAGCCCGCTTGTATCCTATGGACGTCAGATAATCTTCTATTTTACTGGTATCTTTCGTATCGTAGAATTTCACCGCATACACATGCGTCGCAGGTCCTGTTATGTTTGCAAAATCAAAGGAATAACGGAGGGAAATTCGCGGCATTTTTCTTAGTATGTCAGGAGTATAAAAATCATACTCCCGTTTATCCTGCTCGGTATAGTGAGCGCTACCGGCGAACTCCATTTTAACCCATGGCCAGGCACAGGTGAGCGTAACAGCAATAACGATAATTGCACCACCAAATATCTTAAGTGACTTACGCATAGGGTAATGTTCCCCCTTTAGCTTTGTCTATATATGAACCATAAGCGCTGGCGATACCTACTATCCCCGAATGGAAGTCACTCCAGGGTCTGACTGTCGTCATAAATTTCGGTAGAACACCTTTTCGAGGCCTGGCATTAGGGAATTTTTCAGGGTCGGGGAATAAAAGTGGCAAAAAGGAATCGTTTTTCCAGGAGCCAATCTTTCCGTAATAATCCCATCTTTTTAGTGCCTCTGCTTTGCTGACAGGACGCAGTAGTTCAAAGGGATTAGACATGCTGACAACACGGTAAAAACCCAGCAAATCTGACACCAGATCCTCTCCGCTGAAGCCACTGTCCGTTGCCAGATTGATGGGGAACGATGCCTGCAATCCTTCAAACTTCCGGGCCAGTGACATCATCATTGCCAGTGCAATGCTTCGGCGGTCGAAATACGAACGACCTCGTTTGATACGCCAGGTAATAAATTTACCCATTTTCATAGTTCTGGTCGGATCGACCATAGACTGTGAATAGGTAATGTCATAGCGTTCCTTGCCTGAATATTCTCCAGAATCAATATCTCTCAACAGCGTTCTTATATCAGTACCCTGAGCATGACCGAGATCAATCCATCCGAGGACTTCGGTATATATAAGGCCATATTTAAGATGACTTTGACGACCATCAATAATATCATTTCTTTTACTCATCCTTAATTTCCTTTCCTTTTTAATTTATTAAAAAAATCAACTACTTTGTCCTCATAGAATTTTATATCCTTGGTCGAGCCTTTGGGCATGTTTTTAACGGCAGGGGTAGCAGATAATGTTCTTAATTTGTTGAGTTACCTGCTTTTACCCTGAGAATAGTCTGCCGTGTGGTACTGAATTCACGGGCCACAGAACTCACAGTCATCCCCATGCTGAGTCGTTCCAGGACCGATTTCTTTTGTTCATCATTCAGCGCGGAGGGGCGTCCAAAACGTTTCCCTGATGCCCTGGCCCGTGCAATACCGGCGTGTGTACGCTCGATTAGCAGATCCTTCTCAAACTCAGCGACAGCCGATATCACCTGCATGGTCATTTTTCCCGCCGGACTGGTCAGATCAACGCCGCCCAGCGCCAGACAATGAACCCTGATACCCGATGCAGCCAGTTGTTCCACTGTTTTCCTGACGTCTATTGCATTTCGTCCAAGACGATCCAGTTTGGTGACAATCAGCACATCGCCATTTTCCATTCTGTCGAGCAGGCGGGTAAATCCCGATCGCTCGCTGGCAGCAACGGAGCCACTGATGTGCTCCTCGAGCAGTCGCTGAGATTTGACGGCAAAACCGGCAGCCTCTATTTCCCTGTGCTGGTTTTCCGTGTTCTGCTCCAGTGTGGAAACGCGGCAGTAGGCAAAAACGCGTGACATAGTGAAAATTCCGTCCGAAAAGGATGTCCGAATCATAATGCATATCCGAAACTAATTTCACTTACTTTCGGACAGTATTAAGATCCAGTGTACAAAACCGAATGATTTTGAACACCATCAGGCGGCCAACGCCAGCCGCTGATCCATATTCAGTTCGATACGGCCATACGGATTAACATGGTGGTATATCAATGGCGTCAGACCACGCCAGTCTTCTTCAGTCATACGCTGACGCCAAGTCGGCTCCGACAGCACATTCTGGATCAACAATGTGTTGATATAGACCAGACTGATTTGCAGCAGATGCAATGACAGCATCGATATCTCCTGATCCGCTGTCCGGTTGCGGGTAAATTCACCGTGCTCACCATAAATAATAAAATCATTGGCGCTGTTCCAGTTTTCCACGACGTTGAGGCCCGCATTAATTTCACAACGCAGCGACTCATCTTGCAAATAGCGACAGAGGAAGATGGTCTTAATCGCTTTGCCCAACTTTTGCCCATGGCTGTCCACATACTGGTGGTTGATTTCCATGTCGGTTCAAGCACTTCCCGACTGGCCGATGTGCGAAATAACGACGAGAAATGCTCTCGTAAATCCACCTCCTTGAGTATGTCTATCAACTCCAGATCGGCCCAGCGCTGGCCAATCTCCTGCTTTAGTGTTGCTGTGTTGGGGGGCTCAATCTGTTTGCCCAGCGGAGTCAGGTGGATACGATTTTTCCCCTGTTCCCTGATGCGAAGTTTGGGATTATCTGGCAGGCTTTCATTTAGCGTACCGAGCCAGTGGCGCATCCTGTCTTTGATTTGAGTAATAAAGGTTGTCGCATCAGTGGGATGCCTGCAACAGGGAATAATAATAGGCCCGATTAGTAGCAAAATCGGCAGGGAGATCCTCTGCCGGATCACGATAACGGTCAGCGCCTGTGACCCAAATTTCTTTGTTACGCAGACTCTTACGTAAAGCCCGTAAAACACAAATTTCATAGTTGATACGATTGATCCGTTCTTCACCGGATTTGCCCTGTACGATGACAATATCCTGCCATTTTTTCTGAATAATACCAGACTGAAACTCAAGTCGGTCCAGTACCTTTATCACGCTGGATTCCTTTGTTGTGTATTAGTACTAGCCTGCTATTAGGTGGGTTGGCGGTTTATCGCGCCAAACGGCAGATTACACCGCTGATTGACCTGTGGGCTTTACGATAAAAAGTTACAGCGTCACAATTTGGAGTGGCAGTTTGTACCGCATCGCGATCGGTGCCGTGCCCTTTTTACTGCCGTTACTGTTCCAGATTGGATTTGGCATGAGCGCTTTTCATGCTGCTTTATTGGTGTTGGCCGTTTTTGCCGGTAACTTGATGATGAAGCCTTTTACTTCAGCCATCTTATATCGCTTCCGTTTCCGTTCTACCTTGTTGGTCAATGGGTTACTTAATGCGGTCACTATCTTCTCTTGTGCGCTGATCACCCCAGATACACCTTATGTATTGATTATATTGCTGCTATTTGTCAGCGGATTAACGCGGTCAATGCAGTTTACCGCACTCAATACCTTGGCCTACTCTGAAATTCCAGCACCGAAAATGGGCGGTGCCAATACCTTTTCCAATATGATTCAGCAGTTGGCGATGGGACTGGGTATTGCTATCGGCGCTCTGGCTCTGCGTATCGCCGAGTGGTTCCATCCCTATCGGGCGGGAATGATCCCATTGGAAAACTTCCAGATAGCATTTGTGGTTATTGGGGTGGTCGCATTACTATCGATAGTGGATACATTAACACTTAGCCGTGATGCGGGTGATGAAGTGCGGAAAAGACCGTCCAGACGTTGAGCTAAAACCGTGCTTAACCGTGTGTTAATCATATCAAATTATACTATTGGCAACGAAAAATAAGGAATGTATATGATCGTTTTCGTCACAGGCGCGACCTCCGGGTTTGGTGAAGCTATCGCCCGCAAATTTATCATTCACGGTCATCAGGTTATTGCCACTGGTCGTCGTCAGGCGCGGTTGGACGAATTGAAAACTGAGCTGGGTGAACAACTGCATACTGTGCAGTTAGATGTTCGTAATCGCACGGCGATTCAACATGTTATTGACCAACTCCCCGCTGAGCTGAAAAACATTGATGTGCTGGTGAATAATGCTGGTTTAGCATTAGGTCTGGAACCGGCTCATAAAGCCAATGTTGAAGATTGGGATACGATGATTGATACCAATACCAAAGGTTTGGTGAATATGACGCGTGCATTACTCCCTGAGATGGTGGCACGCGATGTCGGCCATATTATTAATATTGGTTCTACTGCGGCTAACTGGCCTTATGCGGGCGGTAATGTGTATGGCGCGACCAAAGCTTTTGTTAAGCAATTCAGTCTGGGTCTGCGTGCCGACTTGCATGGCACACACATTCGCGTCACGGATATTGAGCCAGGTATGGTGGGCGGCACGGAATTCTCTGCGGTGCGTTTTAAAGGCGACGGCGAGAAAGTGAATAAAACCTACGATGGCGCTAACCCATTAACACCGGAAGATGTTGCCGAAGCGGTATATTGGGTGGCCACATTGCCTGCTCGCGTCAATATTAATACCCTGGAAATGATGCCGGTCAGTCAATCTTTTGCCGGATTGAGCATTCACCGCGAAAGTTAACCCGTATTTCAGCCATTGCAGTTTGGGGCGTCCACCGCCCCACCCTTAATTGACCCGCCAGCCCGCGACAATAATCAACATCCCGACCAGCGCCACGCCCGCCCCCACCCAATCAAATAGCGATAGCTTCACACCATCAACCACTCTCAGCCAAATTAACGCCGTCGCGACATAAACACCGCCGTAGGCCGCATAGACCCGGCCACTGGCGGCGGGATGCAAGGTTAATAACCACACAAACAGCGCCAGACTTGCGGCGGCGGGCAGTAATAACCACATGCTTGCCCCTTTTCGCAGCCATAAATAAGGCAAGAAACAGCCAATAATTTCAGCCAATGCAGTGACAAAAAACAGCAACGACGTCTTTAACATGCACCCATCCCTCTTGATACTGCCCCTAAAAACAACACCCACCTGGTGTGCCAGACTGCTGGGAAAGTCAAAGAACCCCTGACAATTCGCCAGTTGTTGTTGACTGGTTTATATACCGCGACCAATGATATAATTCTCTCTCGCGAATACTGTGCCAGTAAATTATATGATGATTTCGCATCACCGACTCATAAAGGATTTAAGACGATGACAATAACTCACCTGGCACGCCTGCTGCGCGCTGTTCTACCATTTGCCGTGCTGGCTTTACCACTGGCATGGCAAGCCCCTGCGTTAGCGCAATCAGCAACTTGTACTCAGGGCAGTACTTGTGTTTCTGTTGGCGGGAACAATGACCCCATGTCAAAAGAACAAGCGCGCCAAAGCCAGCAACAGTGGGATGATACCCATCGCCTGCGTAATAAAGTGAATAATCGGGTTGAGAAGAATTTTGATAAATCCGATCGTGCCGAAGATGCAAAAGACAATTGCGATCGTAGCACAAACTTCAATGCCTATTGGGAACCGAACACGGAACGTTGCCTGGATCGTTTGTCCGGCCACCAGATTAATCCGTAATTGGCGGTAATGGTTCGGATTGACTTGAGGTTATGTCAAGGAGCGCTATTCTTAGGTTAGGCAAGCTATTCATCCACATAAGGATTTTATGATGAAAAAAACGCTTATTATCAGCACATTGTTATTATCTCTGGCCCCTTTGGCTGCGTTGGCATCCTGTGAAAGTGTCAAAGCCGACATCGCGCAAAAGATTATCAGTAATGGCGTACCTGAATCGGGTTTTAAACTGGATATCGTCCCTAACGATCAGGCGCAAAATGCGGGTGGACAAGTGGTTGGGCATTGTGAAAATGATACTCAGAAAATTGTTTATACCCGTATAACTGACAGCGAATAATTTTTCTATTGTATTAACAGGGCGTACCTCGCGGTGCGCCTTTCTCTTTTATAGCGCCCCTAATTTGTTTTATATGAATATTTACTGGTCATTCATTTGATGGCAGTAACAATCTATGAGTGAGATTCAGTTAGCAGTGATAAAATCAGTGAATGCCGCTTGGTTGCGGGGTTTGAAGCCCAACCGTACGAAAACGTACGCTAAGTACGTTTTTTAAGCAAAGCTGGCTGTGAAACTATCGTTACTTATAGCGGCTAAAGCCCTTATGTTCGGTGAATGAATAGCGGCACAGAAGTGCCACTATTTATCTTATTTCACTCTTATTAGAAATTGTATTTCGCCCCTAACATCACTGCGGTATCGCTGTAACCTTTGTCGCCCAATTGCTGGCCGACGTTACCCCAGATATTCAGTTGCTTGTTCAATTGCCCCTCAACACCTAGTTTCAACTCACCGATGTTTTTCGCGCCGGCTTGTTTCACGTCAACGGCGTTCATGCTGGTACCGAAGTCTTTGGCGTTATGGATCCAGTTGGCTTCCACAAACGGTTGGAACTCGCGATCCTTGCCATTATCACTTTCGTGGTTGCCTTTCATATAAGAACGCAGCCCCAGACGGGTCTGGATATTACCGTCGCCTTGACCACTCACCTGAGTACCGTTTGCTTCACGGTGCTCGTCAGCCTTCACACCCATCCAGGTGATTTGGGCTTTCGGCTGGATAAAGTACGTTTCATTCTTAGACTGATTTTCACCGATCTTAAAGGTGTAGCCGCTCTCGACCGACGCAGTGATCCCTTTCGATTTATACTCTTCCGTCGCCAGACCGTCGCCCTGCACGCCATTGTTAAACCAGCTGTACTGCGCCCAACCGTCAACATACAAGCCCGACTTGTCTTCGTCGTTGGCATACCAAGTGCTGTACACCCCGGCGGTGTATCCATCAACCGAACCACTCGACTTATAGCCCGATTTTGCGTGGGTGTCGCTCTTGCTATTACCGTAACCGGCCATCACACCCAGGTGTAAATGGTCCAGACCATCGTTGCTCCACTGGGCGATATCGCCGCCCAATTGCATCACATAGCGGTTGCTTTGGGTTTTCAACTGACCACTGGTGTCACGTGAACGGTTATGTCCGCCTTCGTTACGCAGCCACATGCTGGTCACTTTCTGCTCGCCAGTCAGTGCGTCGATATACTGTGTTTCGCCCAAACGATCGTGCAGACGCGTTACAAACATATTATTGGCTGCGGCCAGGTTCGCGGTGTAGCTGCCGGCTTCAGGGCGTTTAGTTTCCTCGCCTGGACCCACCGGGTTTTCCGGGTCGAACGGCAAATTGCTCAAACTGGTCAAATACCAATTACTGGCATTGGTTCCCACCCCCCGTGCCAGAGAGTAATCATACGCGCCTGCCACAATACGGCCGCTTTGCACGAAATCACCGTCTGACAGGCCGTTCACCTGAATCAATTCAATGCCGTTCAGTGTTGTAGCACCACTCCCCCCTGCATTCGTCACACTTACAAGTGTATTACCGGAAGTGTTCCCCTCTACAATCATTTTATCGGTCACAGAGTTATCGTCATTTAATTCAGTGTTAAATAACAGATTTCCATTATTACCAATATAGTCTCCATGAATGGTTAATACATCAGCGGCTACTGGATTTGAAAAGTTAATTGTCCCCGCGTTTGTCAACGCGGCGACGTCAGAACTGGCCATCATATTCCAAATGGCATTACTACCAATACCCACTTGTCCACCATTACGCGCTACACCATTCCACTGTGTATTGCTAATGCTTAGATTGGCTTGGCTGCCCATACCTGCCTGGATATCGCCATTTAAAACCATATTGTTAGCATTTATATTAACAATACCAAAGTTTGTTAGGCCAGTATCCGTATCTGCATTGATTAGTATGCCATTGTTAATAATACTGCTGTTATTAAGGGTTGCATTTATTGTTCCACCAAGAGCATTAAATGTTTTACCATTAATACTGTGCAAATTACCATCCTGTTGATTAAAGTTAACCACTGAAGAGACATTGCCGCGATCAATATTAATGGCATCAGCATTTTCGCCAGACGTCTGTATATCGGTATTATTGGCTGTCACCACTCCACTAGTGCTAGCTTGAATACCCATGGCATTAGCTCCAGTTGTGATAATTTGACTATTTGATAATATAACATTGGCACTCGTGCTAGCAAAGACTCCACTACTTTGATCGCCGATAGTTGCTATCATACCACCATCTATGGTTATTTGAGAGTTGTTAGAAGTAGCAGCAATACCGTTAGCAGAAGAACCGTTTGTTATAACATTACTATTGACAAGCATCGCTGTGGCACCTGACGTAACATTAACACCGTTACTGTAATTGCCCTGCGTCTGGATTGAGACATCCGTCAGATTCATCTGGCTATTGCTAAGAGCATAAGCACCATAAGATCGGTTAGATTGATCGGTTAGACCATTAGTTGTGAGATATGAGTTCGAGATATTAACGATAGCACCAGTTTCAGCCATTAAGGCGATACTGTTTCCTTGATTTGTTTCAATGGTAGTACCTGTAATATCGACCTGAGAGGCCGATGCAATAATACCATAACCACCTGTGGTAGAGTTTAATATCTGAATTATACTGTCAGTAATGGACGCATACGAATCGGTATCTCTTACGCTTATACCGCCAGCCCCTGATACTCCCGAGCTGGTAATGGATGTATTAGATAATTTTAACTGCCCGCCAGTCGCGACAACCACAACATTAGCGTTGATACCTGAAGTTGATAATGTACTATCAGTGATGGACATGACCCCATTTTGATTAACATAGGCAGCATTAGCTCCGGAACCTGAGCTAACTACCGATGTATTATCCAAACCTACCTGCCCACCAGTCAGGGCTACAACAACATGACTGTTAATACCTGAACTTGATAACGTACTTCCAGTGAGGGATATGTCTCCATCGAGCTGAGCATAGGCAGCGTAAGCTCTTTGGCCTGATGTTGAAGCCGTAATAGGACCTGCAGCAGTAATTTGGCCGCTATTCAGGGCCCACAGCGCTATACCAGGAGTATCGGGGGCAGTAGTCATGATCGTCGTATCTGCAGGAACCTCCAAAGATATCCCATCAGCTTGTTGCTGGGCGGCAAGTGCAGGGAAAACAGTGATCATTACAGTAAAAATGGTAGCAGAAGTAAGAAGTAACGCTTTACTGCTGTGTCTATTCATCATGGTCATTGCAATCTGACTCAGGCGCGAAGGACTCCTCAATCCAGAAGATGTATTGACAGTTTTAGAACAGAATGACTTGGTTTTTTTACCTGACGTAGAGAATTCAGATGCAACGTCATAGCGACCTAGTGCACTATTCCAAATAACTTTAAATACTTTATTCATGGTGTAACTCTCATTAGATTTAGACCTGAATATTAAGCTATACCCATTTATAGCTTAATATTCACAGGGGAAATTAGAATATCTCATTATTGCTTAATAGCTATTCTCAATTTACTTTATACATATAGATATTAATATAGGCAAAATGGACGACATTAGTAGGAATTTTCCTGCACCATGTGTTATTTTAAATAAGTTATTAATTTAATGGAGTTTCCTTAATAGTTCTCACCCCATTTTTTCATTATCGATCTCTTTTGAGCACTGACTGTTTTTTAGTATTTTTGCTACACTTGTCCATCATGATCTAAAAGTGAGCCACAGTTATGCTTTAAAAGTGCGGCACTTTAAGTGCTAGTTTTTGAACCTAAATGATTCATTACCTGTTTCAATAATGTCACAATGATGAACCAGTCAATTCAATAAGGCTGCGGTCATCTTTTCATCGGTAAATAGTTTTACCCATTCAGAGAACGCCAAATTAGTTGCTATCGTAGTGCTGGTATGCTCATGCCACTGACTGATTAAATGAAACAATAAAGCACCTCCTTTTTGACTAAAAGGCAAAAGCCCTGCTCATCTAAAACAATTAAATCCAGCTTTGTCAGTTGATTGGTTAATTTAAATTGTTTACTTTGTTTGTCCAGTTCCAGTTTATTGACTAGATCTAATACATTCCAGAAACGAACTTTAAACTCATTAGTGGCCGCATTTATCCCTAAAGCAGCGGCCAGATACGTTTTACCTGTACCAGGACCGCCAACAAATATGAGGTTGCGTTTTTCTCTACACAAAATAACTCGTTAATGACTTTGCTTCTGTCTTCTGGGTGTGTGGCGGTTTGGATGATCTGATGATATTGGTCCAATAGAAAACTGTTTAACTCATCAATGCTATTAAAAGTCAGGGTCGGTTCAAACAGTTGTTTTCGTAATCACTCATGCTAAATTAAAGTTTGATGGATATATTACCTGGCTATTGCGGTGAGATCTAAATACTTTGCTAACGGCTTTTGTTCTGCATGGGGCAAATAAGGTAGTTGCCCTAATTGTGGTGCAGGTAAACTTTCGCGTAACATTGCAATAGTTTCAGCGTAATGTGCCAGCCCTGGATTAATACGATTGGCGACCCAACCTAATAATGGCAATCCATCATTAAGAATAGCTTGAGCCGTTAATAAGGCATGGTTGATACAGCCTAATTTAATGCCGACCACCAAAATGACCGGTAATTGCTCTTGAATCACCCAGTCAGAATAAAAACGTTGGTCATTCATCATGACTTTCCAGCCGCCACATCCCTCAACGACAACCGTATCGGCTTTGGTTGATAATCGCTGCAATCCTTCCGTCATTTTATTGTAATTAATGAGGGTGTCGGAGCACGCATGGATAACATCCCCTGCGAGTGGGTATGGGTTAACTTCTTGATAATCTACATCAATAGAGGATGAGGCTTGTAAAATCAGTGCATCTTGGTTACGTAATCCATCCGGAGTTTCTTTACTCTCCGTCGCTACCGGCTTATAGCCTACTGCTGTTCTGCCATTTTGGCTTAAGGCCTGAAGTAAGGCCCGTGACACTACGGTTTTACCAACAGCTGTGTCGGTACCCGTCACAAAAATACGCGTTAACATAACAATACTCCGCAATCTGGCCACTTCGACTCACGTCTTTCCGCCTAATATTAGCGAAATTGGTAACATGGATAAAAGTCTAGGCGATGCCGACCACAGACAGCTTGCGTTAGCGCAATGTTTTGCCGAACTGAACACGTTTTTTGGTGAATAACCCTCAATAATATGAGAAATACACCCTATATACTCACTAATAATTAACTCTTAATTATTAGTGATGCCCTATCCTTGCAGTAATTTCACCAATAAAGAGCCATTATATAACGCTTCTTTTACCAGCGCGGCCCCGGGCATTGTCCCTTGGTTAAAGAATTCAGTCGGCTCAACCAAAATATGTTCACTGTATGCTGGGAGTGCTTGTTGGCGAATACAAGATGCAATAGCAGGATGCAGAATAGAAGCCGCTTTATTTAATGGCGAACCGACCAGAATCTTTTCCGGATTAAATAAGTTGACCATAATGGCAATAATGCGCCCGACACTGTGGCCAACGCCCAAAATAATATCTTTGGCTAATTGATCGCCAGTCAACGCGGCATCACATAAAGACTCGACCGTCAGTGGTGAGCCATGTAATAACGAGCTCATTGAGCCATTTAAGCGTTGTTGGGCAATTTCCAGCATATTCTCAATGCTGGCAACCGTCTCAAGGCAACCATGATTACCGCAATAGCAGCGTTTGCCATAAGGGTCAACTTGGGTGTGACCTATTTCAATCACACTGCGGCTGCCTGCGTGTAATACCCTGCCAGCGGTAATCACTCCCGCACCCACATTATGGTCAATCACCACTTGAATGACATTCTGACAGCCGCGCGACGCACCATACAAGGCCTCTGCCATCGTCCAGGCGCAAATATCATGTTGCAGATAAACGGGTAGTCCCGTTCGCTGCTCCAATGCCGGGCCAAGTAGCATCTCATCCACGTCATAAAATGGCATTTTATGCACAATGCCCGCAGGTGCATCGATGATACCCGGCATGGTAATAGCGATAGCCGTCAGCCGTTCAAGCTTTTCCTGATAGCGGATAAAGAATTGATCGACTTCGCTGAGAATGCGGTTGAGTAAGGGTTCTGAGTGGCTATCCGGTAAGGGGATTTGATCTTCAACCACCAGTTTACTGCTGAGGTCACGCAGCGCGAGAGTTATCGAACCCCGGCTAATCCGTCCGGAGACATAGTGCCAAGCTTCGGTATCCAGCACCAAACCAATGGCAGGCCGCCCACGGCTCCCGACATCTTGATATTCGGTTTCTTTTACCAAATGAGCTTCAACTAATTCCCGCACAATCTTGGTGATACTGGCGGGTGCCAATTGCGCCCTCTTAGACAGTTCAATACGGGATATCGGGCCGAACAAATCAATCAGCCGATAAACGGCCCCTGCATTGGTCTGCTTGATTTGATCAATATGCCCAGGCTGTCCATCCGTTATCA
>NZ_JBLWEX010000284.1:0-36437 GCF_048323875.1 Yersinia sp. LJYL362 | reverse complement strand
TAATGCGAAGTCCAAAAACTGGATGCCACTATTCTGAATCAGCGAAATTTTCTGTTTATAGTCAGTGATCGTTGCCAGCATAATATTATTTAGTCTCGCGCTTCATCGTCATTGGAAGTGTGGTATTGGCATCATAACGGCCTTTGCAATCAGCAATACCGGTAAGACCTTGCTTACAGACGATCTCAGGCATTTGATATTTTGAACCATCACTACACTGCGCCCTATAGCGGCTGTTAATCACCAAATTCCCCGACTTCATGAGTCCGGCGGTAATATTGGCCTGACAGGTGACGTTGTCACCGTGGGTAATTTTTACCGTGCCTTTACCATTCTTAATCTGATATTTCAGGCTCGGTGCTCTACCGGTCTGGGCGGCTTTAATATCGGGGCTGACGCGCCAGTTGCCATTAAGGAAGGCGGTCGAACCCACCTTGACCGCATCGAACGGGAGGATCAGCGCACTCTTGCTCTGTGCGGCAGTTAACTCTGGTGCAGCAACCGGCTGTTCTACTACGACAGGTGCCGGGGGAACAATAGTGGCATGTTCTAGCGGGAGTTTTGGCTCCAACTGCGGCTGAGTCATCTTGATAATCGGTGTGCTGGCTTCAGGCTCGGCTTTATCTTTAACTGCCTTATCTTCAGCCACCTTATCTTTAGCCACCGCAGGCTTAACCTCTGGAGCCGCTGAAGCACTTTCCGGTATTCCGCCACTGAATTGCACGAATAAGGCGATAATTAATGCCACAACGGGCAATGCCCAGCTAAAGCGCAGCCAACGAGGTGTCTTTTTCTCAGGCAGCGACGGCGGTGCGGGTTCTGGCGTCGGCTCGATGGTTGGCGCAATGTCGACTGGCGGTAGTGGTTCGCTAATCGCGGCAACCGGCGGCGCGACCGGTGCAGGTGGTGCAACGCTCAGTGGTGAGAACGTCGGCTCAATAGCTTCAGCCGTTTGTCGTAAGCAATCGAGTGGGTCAGTTCGTGTTTTCTGATCCTGACTGACAAATCCCCAAAAAGTCAGTACCGGTTTGCCTGCCACTAGATAAACATGATTCTGATCGGGAAATTGCAGGGTTTTGGCCAGTAACACACCGAATAACCGCTGAGCGGCCTTATCTGATTTTTGCGCACGCTGACATAAATCATTGGCACTGGAGAGGCAGGCAGACAGTTGTTTTATCGCGGATTTTCGCTCTGTGGTGCTGGCCGCAACCCATGAGGTGACTTTACCTTCAATTGGCGCATACCAGTCAATACGGTCACCTTGTTCATTGAGCTGAGGGATCGCCAGGCAATCGGCAATCGGCTGCTGTTGCTTGAGACGCAATGCCTCTCTAATCTGAAGTGCAGCAGCATAAACCGGTTGTCCGTTTTCGCCCAACGCCAGAATATCGTCCAAACTACCACTGCGTAAAAATGATTTCGCCACGCAAAAGAGACCTTTTCAAAGCAGAAAATAAAGTGTTATCTGCGACAGCGACTATTTTAAGATCAGCGAAGGGGAATCAAACGCGGGAATAAGTGGCAAAATGGGGCGTTGTTTACCAGTAAAGCGGGTTCTCAGGAGTTACCCTGCAACGAAACTGGTTTTTCCGTTACAGGGTATTATTGACTGACCCAAAGACAACAGACGTGACAACACCTTTTGCAATAGCAACATTTAATCAATTTTGGCACGGTAAAATAGGTTGGAACGCCGCATTAAGTCAGCTATATTTTTAATATAAATAAGTTACTCTATAAATAAGCTGTTTTATAAATAAGTTGTTTTATAAATAAAGTATCATGTCAGACTCTCAACCTGTTTTGTTGTTTGTCTTCTGGCTACAATACCTGCGGTAATAAAAGTGAGCAGGGCGGAGAGCAAACCGGTAACAATCCAAAATATTGATAATATATGGAAGTTATAAAGTGTTTTGCCTGCTTCTATCACGGAGGTTTTATCAATAATAACCCCAGTAATAAACTCACCTAACCCGGCACCAGCATAGCTGGCAATGCCAATCGTGCCCAGCGCTGCGCCGGCAGCCTTCTTGGATGAAATATCAACGGCAATCAAGCCGCCAAGAAAACAGGTTAATGCACCTATTGTGGCACCGAAAATAATCATCGCTAGTATATCGGTATAATGATTTCGAGGCATAAATATCATTAAGGCAAAACCAAACGTATTTAATAAACCTATTATTCCGGCCATAACACTGCGATTACGCGGAAAGAATTTGTCTGATAAAATACCGGCGATAATAGTGCCAAATATACCGGCGATAGCATTTACCCCGATGATGCCTGATGCTTCCAGCGTGGTATATTGTTTCGCTTGTTGCAGGAAGAAAATACCCCAAGAATTCACCGCATAGCGGTCGATATACATAAATGCTGAAGCTAATGCGAGTGTCCATAATGCCGGATTACGCAGTGACCAAAGTTGGCTTTTCAATACTGAGGTTTTCTCTTCAGCCACACTTTCTGGCTCATTTCGAATCACACTGATAGGCGGGTAGCTGGCGCTTTGTGGCGAGTCAGTCATAAACAGCAAAATCAGGACAATCCCAACCACGCCCAGCATGGCGGTGGTGAAATAACCAAACTGCCAGCCAAAACCGGCAATAACAGCGGCAATAACCATATAGGTGACAGCCTCACCAATATTGTGTGCCGTTGACCAAATGGAGTAAAACGTTCCCCGTTCTTTATCGCCATACCAACGGGCTAATGAAACCACACAAGGGCCGACTCCCATTGATTGCGCCCAGCCATTAATACCCCAAAATAGTGTCAGCAGCAGGGCATTGGTAGTGGTGCCCATCATAAAGTTCATACCGGCACTGAGCAGCAGCCCCAAACTCATAAACCGCACGACATTGGCATGGTCAGCAATAAAACCATTAACTAACTTACCGATGGCGTAACAGAAAAACAGCGCCGAACCAATCATGCCCAATTCGGTTGGGGTGATGCCAATTTCCACCAATGCACTTTTGGCGACGGTAAAAGAGAGACGGCAAACATAAAACATCACATAAGCCACCGTCATCGACAAAAACGTGCCCCAGCGCAGAGTGATAAACTTCTTCTCATTAAACACCCCTTGCGGGGCTATCGCCGGTGCAGCTTTAAAGAAAGCGAAAATACCAGACATAATTTCACTCCAAATAGCGGATAAGCAAAGTGCATGCTGATTAAGCATTCTCCCGAGATTCCGTAAGGGGAGCGATTCATCCTTAATATTGTTGTGAGTGTGTAGGGTACATAATCAGAATGATGTTGCTGTTCCAGACAGTAAGTTAGTAGTAAGTAAGTAGTAGGCACCGCCCACGACTTCGATCAGCTATGACTTCAATGGCTGTTTAACAAACTCAGTCAGTTGCTGATAAACCTGTGGGTTGGCCATCAAGACCACATTGCCTTTTTGCAGCCCTCCATCAGCCAAAAAGTTATTGGTTATGCCGCCGGCTTCACGTACCAGAACTATCCCTGGCAGGCTGTCCCACGCATTCATATGGGGCTCGTAGTAGCCAATCAACCGCCCGGCAGCCACCTGCGCGGTCATCAATGCGCCGGAACCACTGCGCATAAACATTCCTCCGGCATGCAGCAAATGGTTGAGGAAGGGTAGGAAATCCTCTGGCGTGACACGGTGTGAGGTGCCAACTCCCATCACTCCATCGCGTACATCTTTGCCCGGATGAACCTGGATAGGTTTACCATTGAGAAATGCACCGCCACCCTGGCAGGCATGAAACAGTTCCTGATGATTGGGATCGTAAACCACACCAATAACCGGTTCGCCATCGACAATCACACCGACCGAAACACACCAGGTATGCAGCCCGTTCAGGAAGCAGGCGGTTCCATCTATCGGATCAACCACCCAGGTACAAGCGGCATTGGCATGACCGCCGCCGGTTTCTTCCCCCAAGAAATCATCCATTGGGAAGCGCTGTGCAATCATATTGCGGGTCAATGCTTCGACTTCGCGGTCAGCCATACTGACCACATCTTGCAAATCATTACCTTTGTGTTGTATCTCTAACTCTTGCCGTTGCTGGTAAAAACCGAATGCCATAAAGCCAGCAGCTTTCGCGACATCACAGGCAAATTGATAGCGGGAATCAATGTCCGTCGCGCTTAATCTGGTCATATCCAATACTCCTTGCTAATTTTGCACTCGTGTGCAAACAAAGAAACTTATGTAGCCGATAACAACTCTGCTACATGATAATGGCGATAATGAAAATATTATTCCGTGATCACTTGCACATAAAACAAATCATTCATTTTATGCTGATTGTCGAACAACCAATTCCACTGGAATGGTCTTTTGTACCGACGGTTGTTCAAAGCGACGAATGCGATTTACCAGTAAATTTACCGCAGTTTGCGCCAAACAGTCGGTATCTTGCCGGATAGTCGTTAATTGGTAGGCGGCGTAGGTTGCCTGTGGGATATCATCGAAACCGATGATTCGAATCGGTTGCTGGGGCAGATGGCGGTGTAAATAATCCATTGCGCCCATTGCCAGCATATCGGTGGCACAGAATAGCCCATCGAGATCAGGGCACTGTGCGACTAAGGCCGCAGCAGCATCCCAACCCGCTTCATAACCACCTCTCTCACAAAAAATGCTCGCGAGTGGTTGCCCGTGGGCTGTCAATGCTTGCTCAAACCCCTGATGGCGCTGGCGGGTACTGAAATTGTGGGCATTTTCACCAATAAACCCGGCGACAGTCACCCCCTGAGCTAACAAATGATGGGCCGCCAAGGTCGCACCTTGCGCATTATCACTGCAAACCTGGTCCGCTCCGTCCAGTTCGGTCTGGCGATTGATCAAGGTGACAGGGATTTTTCTGGCGAGATACTCTTCGGCTAACGAGAGGGGGGGAGCGCCAGAGGTTAGGATCACACCGGCCACATGGTAACTCAGTAACTCTCGTAGCTGAGGTTCCAATTGTTTGGGGTCATCGGCGTTCATCAACAGCGGCATAAACCCTTGAATCGCCAGATTATGAGCCAATGGAGCCAGCAATTTACTGCGAAATGGGTTATCAAAACCCGCTGTCACTAATCCGATAAAATTACTGCTGCCGGTTATCATTGAGCGCGCAATAATATTGACCTGATAGCCAAGTTCAGTTGCCGCGGCCTGAACGCGCTGGCGTGTTTTTTCTGAAACAGAGGCTCCGGGAGTAAAGGTGCGTGAAACCGCGGAACGAGACACACCCGCTAACCTGGCAACATCACTGGCGGTAACCCAACTGTTTTTTGCTTCGCTCATCTTACTGGCTCGGTATCGTTTTGCGGTGGGCGCTTGCGGCAAGTATACGTTTCTGTAGATGTTGAATCATTAGTATTTTCGCGCTAAGACATTTAGATTATCAAAACAGCAAATCAGATTGCTGACAAAGCCAACGGAAGGAAATACCGTGAATCAATCACAAGCGACAACTCATCTCTCGGCCGTTGAGGCGATAGAGAGGCTGGAGACATTATACGAGGCGGCGCTGAGCGCATTGCGTGATGCTATCAGCGCCTATATTCGCGATGGGGCTTTGCCTGATGTGGGTGACCGGGCGAAGGGCTTATTTTCATATCCACAGTTGAGTGTCAGTTGGGATGGCCGATTCCGCGATCATCAACGCACCAGGGCTTATGGCCGTTTTTCGCGCACCGGTCAATACAGCACCACAATCACTCGGCCAACTTTATTCAAAGAATATCTGACTGAACAGCTGACATTACTCGAAAGTGAATACAATGCGGTGTTTGAAGTGACACCGTCACAACAAGAAATGCCGTATCCCTTTGTTATCGATGGCTCCGACCTCATTCTCGACCGCTCGATGACCGCAGGGCTGGCCCAGCATTTTCCGACCACCGATTTGGCTAAAATCTGTGATGGCATCACTGACGGTATTGATATTGCCGGCGCAGATTTCCCACTATCGCATTTTGATGCGCTACGCACTGATTTTTCTCTGGCACGACTCAAACATTACACCGGTACACCGGCAGAACATATTCAGCCCTATATTCTATTTACTAATTACAGCCGCTATGTTGATGAGTTTGTCAGTTGGGCCTGTCAGCAGATTCTGGATCCATCCAGCCCTTATAAGGCACTATCTTGCGCCGGTGGCAGTTACATCACCGCTGAAAATGCCGAGCCAGAGAAGACAACATCTGATTTGGCGTGGAAAAAATACCAAATGCCGGCCTATCATTTAATCGCAGAAAGCGGGCATGGCATCACGCTGGTGAATATTGGCGTCGGCCCCTCGAATGCCAAAACCATTTGTGACCATCTGGCGGTGATGCGACCACATGCATGGCTGATGATCGGGCATTGCGGTGGTTTACGTGAAAGCCAGGCGATTGGCGATTATGTATTGGCTCATGCTTATTTGCGTGATGACCATGTGTTGGATGCGGTGCTGCCACCGGATATTCCGATCCCCAGTATTGCTGAAGTTCAACGGGCATTATATGACGCCACCAAAGCGGTGAGCGGTATGCCGGGGGTTGAAGTTAAACAACGGCTGCGTACCGGAACGGTCGTAACTTCCGACGATCGTAACTGGGAGCTGCGTTTCTCGGCTTCTGCACTGCGTTTTAGCTTAAGTCGTGCGGTGGCGGTTGATATGGAAAGTGCCACGATTGCGGCGCAAGGGTACCGATTCAGGGTGCCTTACGGCACATTACTGTGTGTGTCAGATAAACCGTTGCATGGTGAAATCAAGCTGCCGGGGCAGGCGAATCACTTCTATGAAGGAGCCATTTCCGAGCACTTGCAGATTGGTATTCGGGCCATAGATTTGCTGCGCGCAGAGGGTGATCAACTGCATTCTCGCAAATTACGGACCTTTAACGAGCCACCGTTCCGTTAATATCCCCTATAATAGCGGGCGAGATATCCTACGATATTTTGCTCGTTATTCACTTGCCACCATCTTAATAAAGTTATCTCGCGCCAGATCCGCAATAGCACTATTCCAGGCGATGCCCACTTGCCAACTGAGATTATTTCCACTGAGTGGCATGATATTCATGCCAGGCGGCGCAATATGCACCACACTTTGCGGTAATAAGGCAACGCCGATACCAGCAATCACCAGCGCCAATATGGTCTGAATATCTTCAACTTCTTGCGTCGTGGGCGCATACCATTGGTTTGATTGCAAAAATAGATCGGTTTGTGCATTGAGTCCACGCCCACGCTCAGTATATAAACGCAGCAATGGCAGATATTTTAACCACTCATCGGGGGCGTGTGTTTTATTTTGTGGTGTCACCAGCACCAGGCGGTCTTCAAATAAAGGATAAAAATCCAATACCAATGTGGGGGGAGCACGCACAAAGCCAATTTGCAGTTCACCGCGCGTTAATAACGCATATTGTTGCGCCGAGGGAATATCTTCCAGGGTGATAGAAATCGCGGGGAATTGCTGTCGGAATTTGGCGATACAATGTGGCGCGGTATAGAAAGTCGATAGACCAAACCCGATGGTGAGCAACCCTTCAATACCCTGAGCAACGCGGGCGGCAGATTGCAAAAAGAACTCGGATTGACTGACCGTTTTCTCTGCTTGTGCGAGTAATTGTTGCCCACTGCGTGTCAACGCCGCGCCATGTCGCCCACGGGTGAACAAGTGAATATTCAGCATCGATTCCAACAAGTTAATCTGCTTGGTCAGTGCCGGTTGCGTCACGCACAGGGCCTGTGCGGCATCCCCGTAGTTGCCTTTTTGCGCGAGCATCACAAAGGCTTTCAGCAACTTTATATTCACTTATTCATTCCTGTTGGTAATCAAAAAAGGAAAATCATTCATTATAAAGTTATCAATAGCGCTGCTGTAATGCCAGTCATGAAAATCAGCAATAGATATCCTTGGAGGATAATGTGACTGAATTACCATTAATCACAGCAGCAACGGTACAATTCCAGCATCAGGCCAACAATAAGCAATACAACCTATTGATTATTGAAAAATTTATTGAACAGGCAGCCCTGAAAAACATCAAAATATTGGCTTTCCCAGAGATGTGTATTACGGGATATTGGCATGTGCCTAAATTGACGGCAGCGCAAGTTACCGCTTTGGCTGAGCCGATTGAAAGCAGCCCATCGCTTGCTTTGGTGCGGGCTTTAGCGCTGAAACATCAAATGTTGATTGGTGTCGGCCTGATAGAACAGGGGAACGACGGGCGACTCTATAATGCTTATGTCGCTTGTATGCCTGATGGCTCGGTGCACACGCACCGCAAACTGCATGCTTTTGAACACTCAGCTATCAGCAGCGGTGATTCTTACACGGTTTTTGATACTCCCTGGGGAGTCAAAGTCGGCATTCTTATCTGCTGGGATAACAATTTGGTGGAAAATGTGCGCGCAACCACCTTGCTTGGCGCTGATATATTATTAGCACCGCATCAAACTGGCGGAACGCATTCACGCAGCCCATATGGTATGAAACCTATTCCACTCGACCTCTGGGATCAACGCGCGGAAAGAACAGCGGAAATGACGGCGGCTATTCGCGGTGTAAATGGTCGGGAATGGTTAATGCGTTGGTTACCAGCCCGTGCGCATGATAATGGCCTGTTTATTCTCTTCAGTAATGGTATTGGCGCGGATGATGATGAAGTTCGTACCGGCAATGCCATGATACTGGACCCTTATGGCCGTATCATCAATGAAACCTGGGAAGCTGCCGATGTGATGGTCAGTGCTGAATTAGATTTGTCGTTAATCCCACTCAGCACGGGACGGCGCTGGATTTATGGCCGTCGGCCCGAAATGTATTCTATTTTAACTCAACGGCAAGGTTATGAACGGGATGCCATTTCAGCCCGTTTTTCCACTGACATTCCTGACGTGAAAAAACCATAAATTCGCCAACAGTCGGGGCTGGGAAACCAGCCTACCGGCGAACGCCAGTACCAATACTGATACTCGAGATGCCGCTTGAACCGCCACTCACCCCAACATGGCCAGTATTGGCACAGGCGACCAGTAATAGTGTGAGCATCACGAGGGTTAATATTTTCATTTGAAGCCCTTGGTTAAATCAATACAAACAGTTTGAATCATATCATTCAGTATATAACTAAAGCGTATGGGAATCGGTGGTTTCATTTTGCTGACAGCGGAATAGGTCGTGCGGGAAATTATAAACAGCGTAAATGTATAGTCGCAACGGGCTGATTCAACCTGATTGGTGACAGTATCTGTTTAATAATCAGATCAATAGTTTCGCTCCCAATCAAGAGAATCGCTTATGCATTTTACTCAAGCCATTGCCAGACTTCCTGCTGACACCTGTGGTAGCGGCCAGACAACATCCCAATTGGGCGCGCCGGATATTGCCGCCACCGGGCAACAATTTCTGGCTTATGTCGATACTTTGCTGCGACTTGGCCTGAAAGTGACCATATTACCGGCGGTTCCGGCCTTCCCAGATGCTCACTTTGTCGAAGATACGGCGGTGGTGATGCCAGAATTGGCAGTGATAACTCATCCCGGAGCGCCAAGTCGTCAGGGCGAAGTGGACACCATTGAGCCACTGTTCACCGATCGCCCTGTTTTTCGCATGAGTCATCAGGGACATCTTGATGGCGGTGATGTGTTATTAGTCGATAAACAGTTCTTTATCGGGCTGACGTCGCGCACCGATAAAGCGGGAATTAGCGAGTTTACTGCTGCGGTTGGGCGCTATGGTTATCAAGTGACCGCCATTGAAGTGAGCGCCGGTCTGCACCTGAAATCCATTGTTAACTACGTGGGCCGCAACACCTTGTTGCTAACCGAGGATTACCAACACCATCCGGCCTTTGCTGGCTTTAACACTATTGTGATTACCGACGCGGAGTCTTACGCCGGTAATACCTTATGGATCAACGATACACTGATTACGCCGCAAGGTTATCCTGATACCTTGGCGCAAATTGAAAAACTGGGGATGCCTATTATCCAACTTGATACCAGTGAATTTAAAAAAATGGATGGCGGCTTGACCTGCCTCTCACTTCGTTTCTGATCTTTGCCAACACCGGGATTTTAATAATGAAAAAGACATTCGCTGCATTATTGACTGGCTTGATACTTTCCGCTCCCGTAGCGGCTCAGACGATAGAAACTATCAGTTTTGGTGTGGACGGCGGATATCCACCGTTTGATGTGCTGGCACCCAGCGGCGAGATCACCGGTTTTGATATTGATATCGCCAATGCATTATGTGACAACCTGCATGCCAAGTGTGTGTTCGTCAAACAACCTTTTGAAAGTATGATTGCCGCACTGAATGCACGTAAGTTCGATGCCATTATTGCCTCGCTGAGTATTACTGATGAGCGCAAAAAAGAAGTCGACTTTACCGATCGCTACTACCGTAGTGCGGCACAATTAGTGGCGCGCAAAGGTAGCCCATTGTCACCTGATGTTGCCAGTCTGAAAGGGAAAACTGTCGGAGTGCAGACCGGATCCATTCATGAAACTTACGCAAAAAAACATTGGGGTGGGCAAGGGGTCAAAATTGTCTCTTACGCCAATCAGGATAATGTCTATCTGGATCTGATGTCAGGGCGGATCAACGCCTCGCTACAGGATAATATTCAGGCCGCCAGCAGCTTTATTGATACGCCACGCGGGCAGAAGTTTGCTTTTGCCGGGCCGGTTATTCAAGACGAAACCATCTCATCTGATGTGGGTATCGCCGTCGGTAAAGATAACCCGGCCTTGCGCGATGCACTGAATGGGGCCATAAAAGCTATTCGTGCTGATGGTACTTACGACGCCATTCAGAAAAAGTATTTTAGTTTCGATATTTACGGCGAGTGATTTTTTGCCGTGACTTTTGCCACAACCGGGCTCTGGCACACAGGCCCGGTTGTCGTTTGTTAGCCTTGGGAGGTCGATAATGGTCGCAGACTATTTGCCGTTACTGGCACAAGGGGCGGGCTTATCACTGTGCGTGATGCTGTTGTCACTGGCCGTGGCACTCGCACTCGGCCTGATCAATGCGGTTATCAAGCTGTTTGGCCCGCGCTGGCTACGTTGGATCTCTACCGGCTATACCACATTAGTGCGTGGTATTCCCGAACTGGTCATTATGCTGCTGCTCTTTTTTGGCGGCGAAATGTTGGTAAATGGTTTTCTTGGTCTGCTGGGGTTGGGGCCGGTTCGCTTCAATACTTTTGTTTCCGGCGTGCTGGCAATCGGCATTGTATTTGGTGCGTATTACACCGAAACCTTCCGTGGCGCTTTTCAAACCGTGGATCGTGGTCAGTTGGAAGCCGCTGTGGCTTACGGCATGCGCCCCGGACAAGTGTTTCGGCGGATTATGCTGCCACAAATGCTCAGTTTTGCTATTCCCGGCATCAATAATAACTGGCTCGGTTTGATGAAAGCCTCTGCCTTGATCTCGATTTTGGGCTTGGAAGATATGGTATGGCTGGCCGAGCAGGCAGGGCGCGCAACACAAAAACCTTTCCTGTTCTACTTCCTGGTGGCGATGATTTATATGGTGATTACCGCGCTGTCCAGTTGGGGCTTTAGCCTGTTGGCGCGGCGTTATGCACTGTCAACCTCAACGGCTGCGAGGGTGCGCTCATGAATCTGCAAACCATCATGGAAGCGGTGCCGACATTCCTCTATAGCGACGGTTCTGATATGACCGGTTTGGCGGTGACTGCCAAGTTATTTTTGCTGTCAGTCGTGCCCGGTTTACTGCTGGCGCTGGTGATGGCCGTTGGGCAAGCATTCGGCCCACGTCCGCTGGCCTGGTTGATTCGCAGTGTGACTTATTTCTTTCGTAGCACGCCACTCTACCTGCAACTCATGCTTATCTACTATGGCCTGTCGCAGTTTGACATTGTGCAGTTAGGCTGGCAGGACGACCAACCCTTTTGGCTGCTGTTCCGTGATGCGACTTTCTGCGCCACACTGGCGTTGGTGCTCAATACCAGCGCTTATGTTGCGGAGCTATTGGCGGGCATGATGGTGACCTTCCCGCGTCAGGAGTGGGTGGCTGGCGAAGCCTTTGGTATGAGTCAGTGGCAAATCATTCGCCGTTTGGTATTACCAGCGACATTACGCCGCGGTATTCCGGCATTGAATAATGAAATGGTGTTCTTGCTGCATGCCACCTCACTGGCCAGTACCGTCACATTGCTTGATATCACCGGTGTGGCACGGGCTTTCTATGCAGCCACTTATTCGCCGTTTATTCCGTTTCTGATGGCGGCTGCGCTGTATTTGCTGTGTACCTTTATGTTGATTTTTTTGTTTTCACGCGCGGAACGGCGCTGGTTGGCCTTTGCCCGCCACGATTGAAGCCAGCGGGCAATCCAGCTTTAAGCACGTTTGATAGCTTGTAACTCGGTGATGGTAACGATTTTATCGACGCGGAATTTTTTGCTGGTGAGCCAGGTGTCAGCCAGTAGTCGGTAGTGCTCCATGTTGCGACAGCCAATGCGCACCAGAAAATCAAAACTACCGCCGACCAACCAGCAATCCAGCACTTCTGGCGTTTTACGCACTTCTTGCTCGAAGGCCGCTTGAGAGTGCCCGTGGTCGGCTAAGGCAATTTGTGCCTGGATAACAAAAGCATGCTCAGGTTCCGGTAGCTCAATAATCGCACTGTAACCACGGATAATACCGGCGCGCTCCAACAGCCGAACGCGCTCCAAACAGGGGCGGGCGGTCAAATTGACCTGCTCGGACAACTTCTGATAAGAGATACGGCCATCCTGGCTCAGGATTTCAAGGATTTTTTTGTCAATTCGGTCAAGCCGGGGTTTCTTTTCCACAGATAGGACGTCCAATGAAAATCAATAATCATAAGTTACCTGAACATGCCCTAAGTGGGCAGCGTCAATTAACCAGTTTTCATTTCGGCCAGCCGGGTGTGGGCGAGAAAATCTACCTACAGGCTGGCCTACATGCCGATGAACTGCCCGGAATGCTGGTATTACATTATCTTAAAAGATTACTGAGTCAGGCGGAACGGCGCGGAGAAATTCAGAGTGAAATAATTATTGTGCCTATAGCTAACCCGGTAGGTATTGCACAAGTGTTGTTAAACAGTGGAATAGGCCGTTTTGATTTGGTCAGTGGCCGCAATTTTAATCGTGATTTCCCTGATTTGGCTAAATTAGTCTCACAACGGCCAGGGGCGGTGGCATCAAGCGAAAAAGAGACGACGCCGCAACAGATACGCCGCGCGATGGCCGATGCATTACAGGATGTGCCCGCACTCAGTGAAGTGGATGCTTTGCGCCAACATTTGCTGATGCTGGCCTGTGATGCTGATTTGGTGCTGGACTTGCATTGCGATGACCGCGCTATTTTGCATTTGTATGCGGATCCGGCCTGGCGAGCAGCAGTGGATGTGCTTGCACGGTTTTTGCATATAGACACCGTGCTACTGTCACAAGATAGCGGTGGCGGTTCGTTTGATGAGGCCTGTGGCTTGCCGTGGCATAGGCTAGCTGCACATTATCCTAACCTGGCCCCCGCCTGTATGGCCGTGACGGTGGAATTACGTGGGCAACAGGATGTCAGTCATCCGCTGGCCAGCGCGGATGCCGAGCGTATTTATCAATATTTACAACATCGTGGCGCTATTGCGGGGGTTGTTCCTGAAATTCCGCAGCGCGAGGTGGTGATGTTGCCTTTTTCCGCCGGAGAAATCGTTAATGCGCCCGCCAGTGGTTTGCTGTTGCTATTGCGTCAGCCGGGCGAATGGGTGACAAAGGATGAAGTCGTCGCTGAAATAATTGATCCGATTACTGATACGGTTAAAGCGGTGCGGGCCAAAGCGGGCGGGATTATCTATGCCAGCAGGCGTGCTCCGTTTGTGACGTTGGGAGCTGAAGTGATGAAAATTGCCGGGAAAACCCCCTACACCGGTGGCGGGGGGTTAGCGTCCTAAGTGTTACAGGTTTAACTCGCGTAGCAGTGAAAATGCCTGTTGGGTGTGTTCTTCACTGACCACAAAAGCACGCAATTGATGCTGGTTGTCTGTTGCGCGCGCAATCATTCCTTGTGGCGTTAAATTAATTTCCCAGTTGAGGTCATGGCGCTGGGTTTCGCCCGCGAAATATAATGGCAAATCTGGCGTTTTGACTTTGACCAACATCGCTGGAAGCTTAAGGCAATGCGCGCCTCCCAACAGGTTTTTCGCGAGTGTCATGGCAGAGACCAGAATGGGCTGCAAGAAGGGCAACACTTTCCCGCCAATCTCAGCGCAATCGCCAATAGCAAAGATATCTGGATCCGAGGTTTGTAGCTGTTGGTTAACCTTGATACCGCGTCCGATATCAAGCCCTGCGGCTGCCGCAACAGATGTTTCCGGTTGTAATCCCATCGCAGCAATAACCGCATCTACGCGATAGCGGTGGCCGCAATGGAGTGCTACCTGCAACCCATCCGCCACTTTTTCAATACTGTGCAGTTCATTATTAAAAACCAGGGTGATGCCCCTCTGACTGAAGCTATATTGCAAACGGCTGCTGATTTCTACGGGCAGGACAGAGGCCAGCAGGCTATGCGCTTTGTCCAGCAAAATCACACCCTTGCCCGCACGCTGCAAGTCCATCGCCAGCTCCGCACCGATTAGACCACCGCCTAATACCAAGATACGGCGGGCTTGTTGTAATGCTTCTTGATGCTGTCGGTACTCATTTTGACTGTTAAATGTACAGATCAACTCATTACCCGCAATCGGTGGCAGCATTGCTGTGGCACCGGTTGCCAACACCAGTTTGTGATATTGAAATACCTGATCGCCACACTGAACCTGCTTATTATGTCGTTGAATGGCAGTGACGCGGGTTCCCGTGTGCAGGGTTAGGCTATTTTCCTGCGCAAACTGTTCAGCGGACATGCGGGTCAGGTCGTCAGCACTTTGCTGGCGACTGAAAACATGACTTAAATCTGGTTTGTTATAATCAACACCGCTATCAGCAGCAATCATATTGATGGCTACCTGTGAGTCGAGTTTGCGGATGTTTTTTACTACCTGACGGGCAGCAAAGCCGGAACCCACAATCACAATGTTCTCAACCATAACAGCCTCCCTTAGAGTGGATCGAAAACAGATTTGCCCAATCCACATTCCGGGCAAAGGAAAAAGTCCGGCACATCATCCCAGCACGTTCCTGGTTTAACATCTTGCAGCGGCTCACCCAGCGCCGGGTCATATACCCACTGACAGACACTGCATTGCATCGAGATAGCGAGGTCTGCTGGTGCGGTAGAACTATTTTCTTCATTGATTGCTGGGGTTGTAGTATCAAGTAATGTGCTGCTATTCAATGGGTGTAAGGCCCATTCGCGGGCAATCTTGCGCCCATGTTCGCGGCATTCGTCCAGCCCATCATTGTCTGGTCGCCATTTCATTTTTAGCGAGAGGGAAATATCAAATCCGGCATCCATCAGACGGGTTTGAATTCGGTCAACCGCGCCCCCCGTCCAGCCGAAACTACCAAAAGCTGCCGCTTTTTTATTACGAAAGCGTAGCCCGGCCAGTTCTTCAAGCATGCCGGCAATTTTGGGCATCATCACATTGTTCATGGTGGAGGAGCCAACTAACACACCTTTTGAGCGGAATACCTGTGTCAGTATTTCATTCTTATCGTGACGCGCAATGTTGTAGATTTTCACGGCCACCGCGGGGTCGGTTTCATGGATCCCCTGAGCAATGGCATCAGCCATCATCCGAGTATTGTTTGACATCGTGTCATAGAAAATGGTGATACGATCTTCTTGGTAATCAGCGGCCCATTCCAGGTATTTCGCCACAATTTGGGTCGGATTATCCCGCCATACCACGCCATGAGAGGTGGCAATCATTGATACTGGCAGATTGAAACCAAGGATTTCATTGATCTTAGGTGTGACCAAGCGACTGAAGGGCGTCAAAATATTGGCATAATAGCGAGCGCATTGCTCATACAGCTCAATCTGGTCCACTTCATCATTAAACAAATGCTCGTCACAATAGTGCTGACCGAACGCATCATTGCTGAAAAGCACTGCATCGCCGGTGATGTAAGTCATCATGCTGTCAGGCCAGTGCAGCATAGGGGTTTCAACAAAAATCAGCTGCTTACCATTGCCAATATCCAGTGTGTCACCGGTTTTGACGGTGATGAAATTCCATTCAGGATGATGATGATGTCCATTAATTGAGTCGATAGCATTGGTAGTGCAATAAATCGGGGTGTGAGGGATGCGTGCCATTAATTCAGTTAATGCACCAGCATGGTCTTCTTCAGCATGATTAATAATAATGTAATCGAGCGTATTCAAATCAATCTCGCGCTCTAAGTTAGCCACAAAATCGCGGCCAAATTTCTGATCAACGGTATCAATCAGCACGTTTTTTCCTTCGCTGATCAAATAGCTATTGTAGCTTGTGCCTTTAAGGGTTTTATATTCGGTACCATGAAAATCGCGAACTTCCCAATCACGTTGCCCAACCCATTTAATATTATTTTTAACCTGAATGGCCATGAACCGTTCCTTACTAAAGTGAATGAATAACCTCACTGTAGAGAGCAAAGTGCGTGCCATGATTTATATTATTGATTTTATTAATTTAAAATTTATAGTTTGTCATTATGACACTATCAGTTTATTGTCATAAAGACTAATACTGTGTCGGAATGACAAAACATGAGTTTATCCATTCAGTCGCTCGCTCAAATAGCTATTGAATTGCAAAGCGGCTTATCTGGACAAGACCGTTTTCAGAAACTAATCAGTAGCTTACGGCAATTACTACAATGTGATGCTTCGGCGTTACTACGTTATGAACACCAGCTGTTTCGCCCGCTGGCGATTGATGGTTTATCACCCGATGTGCTGGGCCGGCGTTTTTCACTGTCATCTCATCCTCGACTGGAAGCCATTGCTCGTGCGGGTAATGTGGTGCGTTTCCCCACCGATAGCCACCTTCCTGATCCTTACGACGGCCTGATCCCGGGCCATGATGAACTTAAAGTTCATGCCTGCATTGGTTTACCTTTATTTGCCGATCAAGAGCTTATCGGTGCGTTGACTTTCGACAGTATGAACCCCGCCCAATTTGACAGGTTTAGTGATGAAGAGCTGAAACTGATTGGTGTCCTGGCCGCTTCGGCACTGAATAATGCGCTATTAGTGGATGTTTTAGAGAAACAAGCTGTGCCTACGGTGAGTTCTTTAAATATCCATAAGCAGGCAGTCCAACATTCAGAAGATGAGATGATTGGTCTTTCGCCGCTGATATTGCAACTTAAGCATGAAATCAAAGTGGTTGCCGGATCAGAGCTGAATGTGCTGATTACTGGCGAAACCGGGGTAGGGAAGGAATTGGTGGCCAAAGCCATTCACCATTTATCGCCCAGATCGGCCAAAGCACTTATCTATTTAAACTGTGCGGCATTGCCGGAAAATGTGGCTGAGAGCGAATTGTTTGGTCATGTTAAAGGGGCATTTACTGGCGCAATACATGACAGAACCGGCAAATTTGAAATTGCTGACAATGGAACGCTTTTTCTCGACGAAATTGGCGAGCTTTCTTTGGTACTTCAGGCCAAATTACTGCGCGTTATCCAATATGGTGACCTGCAAAGAGTGGGTGATGACAGAACAAAACGGGTCAATGTGCGTATTATTGCAGCCACTAATTGTGATTTAAAACAATCGGTTATCGAAGGGCGTTTTCGCGTGGATTTGTTTCATCGGCTGAGTGTATTTCCGCTGCATGTTCCTGCCTTAAGAGAAAGAAAAGGGGATATCATTCTGCTGGCAGGATTTTTTGTTGAGCGAATAAGAAAGAAATTGGCCATCAAGCAGTTAGGTATTCCGCCCGAGACATTATCTATGCTCGAAAATTACCGTTGGCCAGGTAATGTTCGTGAGTTGGAACATGCAATTTACCGTGCCGCGGTATTAGCTCGCGCTTCGCAACATGCGTCAGAGTCATACTTTTTATCTCCTGAGTTATTTAATATTGCCGACTCAGTTACACCATATGTTGCACATGAAATATTCAGCGGAAATCAACATGCGGCTGCGCAAAATTTGCAATCTGCCACTCGTGATTTTCAACGGCAATTGATTACCCAAATGCTAAAGGAAAAGGGGATGAATTGGTCGGCCTGCGCCCGCGCGCTTGAACTTGATACGGGTAACCTACACCGTCTCGCCAAACGACTGGGTATAAAACAATAAAACAGCGTGTTGAGCCAGTTCTCGTTTCTCTCTTTTTCTCGATTGTAAATTTTCGCCGGGATCGTTATAATTTAGCCGGCTAAATAAAATGATGCGAACCCTATGAATTATAATGCAAGAGTCCTGCCGACGCGTGAAGCTCTGGCTCGAGTGCAACAGCAAGAGAACCTCGGAACTGATGTTTCCGGTGTAGATTTAGTCCTTAATCTGATCACCACGGCCGATTTAATACGTTCAAATATTTATGATCGACTGGCGCAAGACTATGACATTTCTGAAGGTAAATTCATTTTATTGATGTCACTTTATGGCGAAGGTGAGACTGCCGCCAGTGAACTGGCGTCGCGGATTGGGGTTGCTCCCGCAACAGTTTCGGTGATGGTTAAGCGTATGCTTTCTGCCCCCGAACCCTTAATCACCATGACACGAACCCATGCTGATGGCCGTTCCCGCTTGATCGCATTAAGCTCCGCTGGCCGCCGAGTGATTAAACAGGCGTTACCCGGTCACTTAAATGCTATTAACTCTTTTGCCGACGTTCTGAATGACCAGGAGCGCGAGTCTCTGATTCTCATGCTGCAAAAATTGTTACGTAAAAAACCATAACTATCCGGGATTATAGATGTAAGCCTTCAGACTGATGACAAAGTTAACTGAAGGGGAATCGTGCCGTTGGGATCTCTCTTGGTTTCAAATACAAGCGCGTAAGCCACCGGAGTGCCCCGAGGTGCGGTAACCCCTTGATTCACAGTGCTATCAACAGCTTTGTTATTGACCTTTAGGTTTATAGGTATAACCCTTTTTTTAATCACATACTTAGTCGGCTAAATAAATTGAATTCACCACAAAATAACTCATTCAAACCTATGGTAAAAACAGCAGTGATCTTTTTGGTGCTACTGCTTGTGGGATCAAGTCTCATCTATTTTGGCTCAAGAAATGATGCCGTCTCGGTGGCGAAAAGCATCAAATCAGGGGTGTTAACGGCTGATGAAATCAATATTGCATTTGAAAATGTGGGCGGAAAACTAATCAGTCGCAAGGTTCAGGAATCTCAGCAGGTGAAAAAGGGGGACGTCCTGATGGTGCTGGATGAGGTCGATACTGACATTGCCATTGAACGTCTTAAGGCGGTTATTCGTTCTCAGGAGGCATTGATCCGTCAGGAGGAATCGGCTATCCGTATCGCCACCAATGAAACCACATTAACCGAGGTTTCATCCTGGCGTAAAATTGAAGAGATTCAGGCTACATTGAGCGCTGCCCGTGCCAGTGAAAATCTGGCACGCACGGATTTTAATCGCATTGCTAAGTTGCATAATACCGGCAGTGTTTCGCAATCGATGCTGGATAATGCCAACAGCAGTTTGACCACAACCCATGCCGCAGTGATACAAGCAGAGCGTCAATTGGCTTCAGCGATGATTGGCACGACACCAGCACAAATGAAAAATCTGTCAGAAAAAGAGAGTGCGCAGGGCATGACGCTACAGTCAATTGCCAACTCACGCGAATCTATCAAAAACCGCCAGAACATTCTGGATCAGTTACTGGCTCAATTAGATCAATCTCATGCAGAGCTCAGGCAACTTGAAGTCAATCGTCAACGGCTGACACTGACGGCACCTGCTAACGGTAAAGTCTTAAAACTCCTTTATCAACCCGGTGAAATGATCCCGGCAGGCGCACCGGCTGTGCTGTTAGAAACCGATCGCAAATACGTTGATATCTACGTTAATGAAAATATGGTCACCGCCTATCAGCCCGGAACCACCGTCACTGCACAGGTTCCGGCGCTTGATAGTCAGGTTCGTGGCGTGGTGCGATTTGCCAGCGCAGCACCATCGTTCGCTGACCTGCGCATGACGCGGGAACGAGGCCAGGCGGATTTAACTTCCTATCAAGTGCGTATCTATACCGAAGATAAACCACAGTTGCTGAGCGGGATGACACTTGAGGTAGATGATGCAGAACATCGTTAAGTCTATGTTGGATGAAGTTGGTGCCATGATGTCCGGCCATGTTATCCCTTACCACAAAGTCGCTATTGTGGTTGCGGCGGTTATTGCATTACTTTTCTCACTGGTGTTTTCTCACTCGACCGTATTTGAAGGCAAGATTGCGGTGATTGATCTGGATGCCTCTAATTATTCGACGGCGCTCATTCAAAAGATAAATACATCGCCCTATATTGAAGTCACGCAAGTATTACATTCCCCGATGAATCCGGAAATATTGACAGCGCATGATAGGAATATTGGTGTGCTCTATATTCCCAAGGGACTGGAAAAAAGTCTGAAAACCGGTGATAGAACGGTACGACTTGGCTACTTTGCCGATCACAGTAACTCGGCACAAAATGCGGAGGTACTGCAAAACCTAAATGAATATATTCCAGAACTGGGTGCGGAATTAGGGGCCGAGCATATCGCCGGGTTAGGATTAGGGCGCGAGGGAACGGAAGCGGTGTTAAGCCCAATGCAGCTTAAAAACCGCCATCTTTTTAACCCAACCAATACCGCCACTAACTCAACCAGTATCGCTTTTGTCTATTTTTTCTCTTCACTCTTTTATGGGCTGGCGACACTGATGGTGGTTGGTCGATTAAAAGTGACAGGAGCCTGGGATCAAGCCGTGTTTAATCGGGGGCCGCTGGCGCTGATGTGCCGAATGGTACCTTATGCCTTCTTTTATACCACCGGTATTACTGTGGTGAGTGCGCTGTTGGTTACTTTTGGTCAACTTAGATTTGAGGGTAACTATTTTGCCTATCTGCCCACTATCTTTATGACCGGATTAGCTTTTGGTTGGCTGGCATTGATACTGTCCTGGTCGACGCAAAATCCGGGAGAAGGGGCCAGTTTGATGACATTTCTGGTGCCGCCTGGCTTTATTCTCGGTGGAGCGACGATGGCAGTGGGTTTTTTGCCGCTCTGGGCTTACTACATCAGCTATGCTTTCCCGCTAGTGTGGCAATATCGATTTTATCGTGACTTTGCTATGCGCGGGCAAACGTTGGCTCAGATGCTACCAACCTATGGCGCCTATCTGATCTTTTTGACCGTGATTGCGTCAGTGGTAGTACTGCTCTATTACCGCACAAAAAGACAGGTAGCAGCGGGCTAAATAAGCGCCCTCAATCCTGAGGAAATCAGGATTGAGGGCGGCATATATACTATTTTATCAGTTGGTCAAAATCTGAAGCATCATGGCGCTCAGCTAACTGCTCTTCTGGCGCTCCCCAGGTTTTATTGACGATACGACCGCGCTGGACAGCAGGGCGCTTACCAATGGTTTCGGTCCAACGTATCAGGTGAGTATAAGATTTAACATCCAAGAATTCACCCGCTTCATATTGTAAGCCCAGCACCAGATTGCCGTACCACGGCCAGATAGCGATATCCGCAATGGAATACTCATCTCCCGCAATATATTCATGAGTCGCGAGTTGTGTATTGAGCAAATCGAGCTGGCGCTTGGCCTCCATAGTGAAACGGTCGATGGCGTATTCAATTTTCACTGGCGCATAGTGATAAAAATGGCCGAAACCACCGCCCAAATAAGGGGCCGCACCTTGTAGCCAGAACAGCCAATTGAGTGCTTCGGTTCTGGCAGCAGGGGATTTTGGCAAGAAATGGCCGAATTTATCCGCCAAATACAGCAGAATAGCGCCAGACTCAAAAACCCTAACTGGTGGGGTGGTTGAATGGTCCATCAAGGCCGGGATTTTTGAATTTGGATTAACGGCAACAAACCCACTTGAGAACTGATCACCTTCACCGATACGAATCAGATGAGCATCATATTCCGCACCTTTCTCGCCCAAAGCTAACAACTCTTCCAACAAAATGGTGACCTTTTGACCATTCGGTGTGCCCATGGAATAAAGCTGTAAAGGGTGTTTGCCAACCGGCAGGTCAGCTTCGTATCTGGCACCGGCAGTCGGGCGATTGATTTTGGACCACACACCACCGCTGGCATTGTTTTCCGTCCAGACTTTAGGTGGTTGATATTCGTTATCTTTCATCGTAGATGACCTTATTTGAGAATGAAGACGAACTGAATAATACTCATAGTGATTATGCCTCAATCATAAAGAATAACAGGGATAATATTTCTGTCACCCGCTTCAGCCCAATAATTAAGTTAATAAATGAATGGCAAATAATATTTTATATATAAAAATCCACCTTATACATAATTAAATGCTGTTACTGCCGGGTAAACCATCTTGCAAGCGAGAATTCTGTTGGATAGACTTTTCAGGATATCTGGTCAATCGCAATGTCATTGTCGAATTCGTAAATTCTTTTTTGTGCTACAGCAAAACTGAGGAGGTAGAGTTGATCATGGATGAAAAAAAGCAAAACAGCCCAATAACACATAACGCACTGAGTCAAAAAGATTTAATTGTAGAATCTTTAAACTCACTGCCGCTGATTTCCATCATGGAATACAGTCATGAACCTTGGGTGGTGCGAGATTGCCAGTCGCGTTACGTGTATATTAATCAAGCGGGCCTGGACTTTTTAAGTTTACCCCCAGATTTCGATATAGAGGGAAGGTTAGATGACGAATGTCCCGCTGATTGGGCGGAATTCGCGGCACAATATCAAGAAAATGATAGAAAAGCAGAAAAAGCGGGAAAACGCGTGGCCATTATTTCAACCCATTTTTATGGTCGCGACAAAATATTAGAACCCTGGTATTTACCCCGATTTCCTATTTACAATAAAAGCGGTGAGTGTATAGGAACATTAACCAATGCTAGTAAGTTAAATTTTATTTCTCTTTCCCAATATGTAAACCGTAATACTCCTTCTGTATTAACACTGACCCCGCCAACCGACCTGTTCAACGAGATGGAACTTGAGGTGATTTTTTTCATATTACAACCCATGACGGTTAAAATGGTCGCCAAAAGGCTTTTTTTATCACACCGGACAGTAGAAAATAAATTACAGCGGCTCTACGAGAAAGCAGGAGTCGGATCTTTAAATATGTTTAGAGAGTATTGTGGCAACATAGGGTTAGATTTATATATTCCCCCCAGGTTTGTAAAACCCAACATTCAGGCTCTGTAATTGAGTCCGGTGACCATTTTGAATGGTCACCTTTAATTTGCAGGGTAATAGTGGCACAAAACGAATTTATTGGGTCGCGTCATACAGCACTTTTGATGCTTCTTTGACTTGCCGTTCAAGAATATTAAGCGTCTTGGATAATACATTTTCTTGTTCTGTAAACCATTGATCTTTATCAGGAAGAGAAGTGGCCAGCCGCCATGACTCTTCACCCTCCAGAGCTTTCAGTTCGTGTAATATCGCGTCAATTTGTTTTCTGACTTCATCGATTTTACGCCGCAACCGCTCAAGATCATCAATAAGATCACTGGCCATCAATGGCTCAAGTCCTTGTTTTAAACTCTCCAGCAATGCGTGAATAGCAGGGAAGTCACCACGTTGGCGGGCTTGGTTGAGCTGAACCATCAGCTGATGAGCTTTTTCTTTAAACTCATCAGCGACTAAATCTGGATGGCAGAGCCGGCTGGCTTGCCGCCACAACCGTTTGAGTTCCTGACGCTGGTGAGAAGAAAGTTTCTTGTCATTATTAAGCCGCTGCTCGGCATCTGTTTGTTTTTCCTGATAACTTTCATATTTCTCTTTGGCTTCTTCACGTGCCTTGCGCGTTGATTCAGTGTTGCGCGTACAAAAGGTGTTTTCCAACTCTTTAATTTCAGTCAGTAATGCGTTAATTAATTCTGCCTGTTGCTGAATTCGGTTTCTTATCTCAATAGATTCATTGGAAACAGAAGGGAGCTCCAACCAACGCTGTTTTAATGCAGCAAGCTCATCTATCGCCTGAGAGATATACTGCTGACAGTTGCGATAATCGCGTTCTCTGCGGCGAGCTTCAGCCTCGGCTTTGCGCAAGGTACTTTCCGCCAACTGTTTGCGCAAATTAAGAATTTGCTTCATCAACGGGCCGAGACGCACCAGGTAAAGGTCATTAAAATCATCTAGCAACTGAATACGTTCATTACGTTTATCGATTAAATCGCTTAACTGTTCCTCCAGCGCTTTCAACTCAAGCTTGCAAGCCGACAGTTCGATATCTTGCCACTGCGTGACTCCTTGTTTGCTTCCCAGCCACGCAGAAATAGCCTCCAGAGCATGGGTGAATTTTCCCTGTTCGATCGCCATGACGATAAAAACCAGTACGGCATCTTGAGTTTCACCTTTAAGATAAGGGAGTTGATGTCGAATAATGTCGTCATCTTCAAGCTCAATACCGCTTTTAATGATCTCAAGCCGTTTAATGAGTTTTTTCATAAATATAGAATTTGCTGATCGCTAGACAGAATACCTACATACTAAACAACGGCTTCACATTGTTCCAGATGAATGAGGAGTGATTCGGTCAGGATGCTCAGATAGTTAGGCGGGCATGTGCTATAAGTCACATTCGACGCGCCGCAGGCAAAATCACAATGAATGTTAAGGGTAGAGAGTCACTACATTCCAATACTGCTACGCGAATTCTGCATCACTGTGGTACTGCAAAAA
Organism: Yersinia sp. LJYL362; assembly: GCF_048323875.1. Lineage (NCBI taxonomy): Bacteria > Pseudomonadati > Pseudomonadota > Gammaproteobacteria > Enterobacterales > Yersiniaceae > Yersinia > Yersinia sp. LJYL362. The sequence goes on along the minus strand of NZ_JBLWEX010000284.1, from coordinate 11,651 downwards.
GTATAGAATTCACGTAGCGCGATCGTGTAAATATTATCGTTTAAATTCAATTAATTAAAATTTACGTCGCTTCAATTTGCGGTTTAGATAAACTCTCTAACCCATTGCACAGCAAAATATTGAAATAGCGTTTTAAAAAACGTAAGATCTCAAATCACTCCGAATATTAAGCAATCCAAAGTTACCAAAATGAATAAATACCAAGATCGCGATAGCACGGCGACCGCTAATAACATTCAGTTCGGGGAAAAATGAGTGAATCTGACTACCTCCATCTCATCTTCTCGGCATCCGTTTCACTATGCACCGTTTAGAAATTTATTCTTCGCCCGGCTTCTCACTGTATTAGGCAATGGCATTGCACCTATCGCATTGGCTTTTGCTGTATTGGATATTGGCGGTTCCGCCACCGATTTAGGCTTAGTTGTTGCTGCGCGCTCAATTTTCAATGTGGCCTTTTTATTGATTGGTGGGGTACTGGCGGATCGCTATTCCCGGAGTATTGTTTTGTTATCTTCCTCTACCATTGCTGCATTGTCCCAGGGGGTGGTTGCCTGGTTGGTACTTGATGGAAGCGCGACAATCATGGGATTAGCTGTACTGGGAACGATTAATGGCGCAGCTGCGGGCATCGCACTACCAGCTTCTTCGGCCATGGTTCCGCAGACAGTACCTGCGCATAACCTCAGGGCGGCGAACGCTTTTATTCAAGTGGGTGTCTATGCTGGAACGATAATTGGTGCCTCATTGGGCGGCATTCTGACCAGCACTATCGGGCCGGGATGGGGCTTGGCGGTTGATGCTTTGGGATTTGCCGCCGCAGCACCGTTATATTTCTTTATTCGCGTCAATTCAACACAGTCTTTGGAATCGAATACCAACATTTTGCAAGATCTGCGCGATGGTTGGAAAGAGTTCATTGCCCGTTCATGGGTTTGGGCTATCGTCGCCCAGTTTACGATTATTAATGCGGCTTTTAGTGGCGTAGTGATGATTCTTGGCCCAATCATTGCCGATGCATCATTTGGCAGGGCAGGTTGGGGCATTATTGTTGCAGCGGAGAGCGTTGGTCTGATTGTAGGTTCATTTCTTGCTCTACGCTGGCGTCCACGGCGCGACCTATTTATTGGTGTCATATTAGTTTCGCTTTGCGCTGTACCTATCGTGCTACTCAGTATGATTTCGTCGACATTTGTTCTAATGGCTGGTTTCTTTATTGCTGGCGTCGGCTTTGGGCAGTTCGGCGTGGTTTGGGCCAATTCGCTACAAACGCATATTCCTGCCGATAAACTTGCACGAGTTTATGCCTATGATGCGATGGGGTCATTTGTGGCGATCCCGGTTGGAGAACTGGCAGCCGGACCGCTGGCTATGCATTACGGCAACTCAACGGTTTTGTTAGCCGCCGCCGTTGCTGTGGTGATAGCAACAATCGCGGCCAGTTTTACTCCGGCGATTCGGCAGCTTGATAATACGTCCAAGGTTAAAGAGCAGCACACATACATTTAATGTAATGGCCAACAGATAGAAAAGGAGAGGCCACTGAACGAAAACCCAGATGATGATTAGTATGGTATGTGTGCCGATACTTAATTTAACATAATATACATTATGCGCACCAAAGTAAGGATAGGCAGGATCCGTGGTTTAACCGGTCGTTCACAACACATCATCATCCATACTGATAACCTAAGACTCATCTCCAATCTGTATATTGGGTATCTGACAATGCTTTTCTCCAGATTTGCGCATCTGCAAATTACACAGACCAATCGATGACATCCATGACGCCCTTTTGTTTTATTCTTTCATCTGCTGTGCAATTATCCGAAAGACTACCCGTTCGACTGGCTAAAATAGAACATGAGAACAATACTTAGTATGGTTTCATATGTTGTTAATTATTTTTTGCAGAGGAATATTATGAAAATATTGAAAACAATGGCAATGCTGGTTGTTCTGGGTACATTCTCTTCCGCTGTCATATCAGCCGAATTACTCACAAAGGAAGAACTCAATAATAATCCGCAGCAGTATGAAAAAATCGGCAATATCGTTACTGCTAATGAATTAGCCACCATGGATGCTAAAGCTGAGTTGTCCAAAAAGGCCGATGAATTAGGCGGAGATTATTATGTAATTACCTCAGCAAACACAGATAATAAGATTCACGCCACGGCTGATGTGTACAAGAAAAAGTAGCGATGAAGATTCAAGTATTAACGTTAAAGCTGGCTGTTATATTTACAGCCAGCTTTGTCTTAGAGCACCGCATGTGCTACGTGACGTTGTCACAATAAATCCCCCTTTTTAATCCTACATTAATCCGGTATGCTCGAAATATGTCATCAGATTCTCCGGATTTGAAACGTGATTTCATTGTTTACATCAACACGTCTGTTTTTCGTTAGATCAGTGGGTTACCAAAATTTATCCTGGTCTGTAACATGAACCAGGTTAACGCTATCACCTCGTCAAAAGTACCTGGCCCTGCTCTACCCTTATTGGTCGCGGGCGCTTTCTTTATGGAAAACCTGGATGCGACAGTGATTGTTACCGCTATGCCGCAAATGGCTTCAGCATTTGCTGTGCATCCTATTGATATGAATATTGGTATTTCTGCTTATATTCTTACTCTGACGGTGTTTATTCCTGCCAGTGGTTGGATTGCCAATCGCTTTGGTGCGCGCAATGTTTTTACCACCGCCATGGTTATTTTCACATTGGCTTCAGTGCTCTGTGCCTTAAGCGCGGATCTTGCAACATTCACTGCCGCCAGAGTTTTACAGGGATTTGGCGGCGCGATGATGGTGCCGGTCGGCCGACTAATTGTCTTGCGCAATACCTCCAAAGCGGATCTGATTAAAGCTATCGCGACCATTACCTGGCCGGGCTTAGTCGCCCCGATTCTCGGGCCTCCCGTCGGTGGATTTCTAACCACCTATGCATCCTGGCATTGGATATTTATCTTAAATGTTCCGCTGGGTATGCTGGGATTATGGCTGGCATGGCGGCTTATCCCACAGGAACCACCACAAAAAGAGACACCTTTCGATATGCTGGGTTTCTTGTTAACCGGCTCAGCTTGTTTCAGCCTAATGTTTGGGCTGGAGTTATTTAATCACCAAACTTTATCACGCTGGATTCCTTTGTTGTGTATTAGTGCCAGTCTGCTATTAGGTGGTTTGGCGGTTTATCACGCCAAACGGCAGATTACGCCGCTGATTGACCTGTGGGCCTTACGTATAAAAAGTTACAGTGTCACAATCTGGAGTGGGAGTTTGTACCGCATCGCGATCGGTGCCGTGCCCTTTTTACTGCCGTTACTGTTCCAGATTGGATTTGGCATGAGCGCTTTTCATGCTGGTTTATTAGTGCTGGCCGTTTTTGCCGGTAACTTGATGATGAAGCCTTTTACTTCAGCCATCTTATATCGCTTCCGTTTCCGTTCTACCTTATTGGTCAATGGGTTACTTAATGCGGTCACTATCTTCTCTTGTGCGCTGATCACCCCAGAAACACCTTATGTATTGATTATATTGCTGCTATTTGTCAGCGGATTAACGCGGTCAATGCAGTTTACCGCACTCAATACCTTGGCCTATTCTGAAATTCCAGCACCGAAAATGGGCGGTGCCAATACCTTTTCCAATATGATTCAGCAGTTGGCGATGGGACTGGGTATTGCTATCGGCGCTCTGGCTCTGCGTATCGCAGAGTGGTTCCATCCCTATCGGGCAGGAATGATCCCATTGGAAAACTTCCAGATAGCATTTGTGGTTATTGGTGTGGTCGCATTACTATCGATAGTGGATACATTAACACTTAGCCGTGATGCGGGTGATGAAGTGCGGAAAAGACCGTCCAGACTGAAATGAATGAAAGCTGGACAATGGCGTCTCTCAGTACTTAAGAGTATGTTATTCATATCAAATTATTGGCAACGAAAAATAAGGAATAAATATGATCGTTTTCGTTACAGGCGCGACCTCCGGGTTTGGTGAAGCTATCGCCCGCAAATTTATCAGTCACGGTCATCAGGTTATTGCTACTGGCCGTCGTCAGGAGCGGTTGGACGAATTGAAAACTGAGCTGGGCGAACAACTGCATACTGTGCAGTTAGATGTCCGTAATCGCGCGGTGATTCAACATGTTATTGACGAACTCCCCGCTGAGCTGAAAAATATTGATGTGCTGGTGAATAATGCAGGTTTAGCATTAGGCTTGGAACCGGCTCATAAAGCCAATGTTGAAGATTGGGATACGATGATTGATACCAATACCAAAGGTTTGGTGAATATGACGCGTGCATTACTCCCTGAGATGGTGGCACGCGATGTCGGCCATATTATTAATATTGGTTCTACTGCCGCTAACTGGCCTTACGCTGGCGGTAATGTGTATGGCGCGACCAAAGCCTTTGTTAAGCAATTCAGTCTGGGTCTGCGAGCCGACTTACATGGTACACACATTCGCGTCACGGATATTGAGCCTGGTATGGTGGGTGGCACGGAATTCTCTGCGGTGCGTTTTAAAGGCGATGGCGAGAAAGTGAATAAGACCTACGATGGCGCTAACCCATTAATACCAGAAGATGTTGCCGAAGCGGTATATTGGGTGGCCACATTGCCTGCTCGCGTCAATATTAATACCTTAGAAATGATGCCGGTCAGCCAATCTTTTGCCGGATTGAGCATTCACCGCGAAGGTTAACCTGTGTTTGGGGCGTTCACCGCCCCACCCTTAATTGACCCGCCAGCCTGCAACAATAATCAACATCCCGACCAGCGCTACTCCCGCACCAACCCAATCAAACAGAGATAACTTCACGCCATCAACCACTCTCAGCCAAATTAGCGCCGTCGCCACATAAACACCGCCGTAAGCCGCATAGACCCGACCACTGGCGGCAGGATGCAAGGTTAATAACCACACAAACAGCGCCAGACTGGCGGCTGCGGGTAGTAATAACCACATGCTTGCCCCTTTGCGCAGCCATAAGTAAGGCAAAAAACAGCCAATAATTTCAGCCAATGCAGTGACAAAAAATAGCAATGACGTCTTTAACATGCACATATCCCTTTTGATACTGCTTTTAAAAACAACCACACATAGTGCGAGAGGTTAATGACAAAGTGCCCGTCACGGTGAAAACAGGCAGATCGTAAAGACGCCGTACTTCTTTTGTTAAAACAAGCATCCTTGTAGGCTCGAGCCGCGCCATCCATGGCGCGGACGCTTTACTCTTCTACCTGTCCTCACCTTACAAGATCGAGTCGTTGGGTTTTGTCAGCAATCGGACACACCTGGTGTGCTTAATTTACTTATGTTGCCTGAATATCCATTCGCGCACCGGTTCGATGTTGTAGGCAACACGCCAGGTATTTCTATGCCCGGAAGCGCCGGCCATTGATTCACCTGCGGGTACCACGGTTCCTGTACGAAAAGTAATGTAGTTAATCGACGCATTTTCAGCATCAATTTTTTCGAATGCACGACGAAATTGTTCCGCATCCCAGGTTCCATCCCAGACGGCCTCAGCAACTTTTGCGCCTTCTTTTTTCAACACATCAATAATGGCATTCTGTCCCGGCCAAGCCTTGTCATCATCCTGGGAAACAATAATCCACAGTTTCTGGCCTGCCAACGACTTGACCAGTGCGGGATCCCACTGCCCAGCCACCAACAATGATGCAGCAAAAAGATCAGGGTATTTGATATTCATAGCAATTGACATCATGCAGCCACCGGATTGCCCAGTCACATAAAGACGATTGCGATCAATATTATACTGCTGGCACAGAGCATTAATCAGATCGATGGTGGTATCCAGCATATCTGACGTCTGCGAATTATCATCAGCGATGATTTCAGCATACTGCGGTGCCAGAATAAAACAGGGCCGCTGGGCTTGATCTGCTGGCGATGCCCAAGAGATAGCCCCTAATCCCTGAAACAATGTGGTTTGGGTTACATCACTGGTTGCCCCGGCATCATGCATAAACAACACCAGTGGCCATGCGTGTTCTTGGGTGTAACCTGCTGGAACATATAAATTGTATTTTAGTGTTTTTCCGGTCTTAGGATCTCGGTATTCCAGTTGTTTAAAATCATCAACAATGAGGTTTTTCACCTTATCAGTCGCCAGCTCTTTTTCTTTCGGCAAAATAGCCTGACCGGAAACGGTATGAAGTTCAGATAGTTGGGTAAATGATGCCGCTGCCGCCGGATAGACCGTGTCATAAACCGGTATGTCCCCTGCCTTACCTGGCCCGACTTGCCCTGGATTCTCACTTTTATCTTTTTTAGGTTGCGGCAACTTTTCAGCTAAAGCGGCGTTTTTATCTTCCGGCGATAAAGCGATGATGACATATTCCCCGCTTGGCGCTTTATCTGCCGGATCCGCTGAATGGCTGGTAAATACATCGGTAACAGTACGACCTTCAACCGTGAAATCCGTTGGCTTCAGCTCCTTACCATTGACGGGCTGATTGTATTGTACCGCAACCCCTGTCAAGCGGACACCGTCACCATAAACCTGAGTAATTGCAGTTCCATCTACGACAGTCGGCTGTTGGTTGGCGCTGGTTTTATTGGCACTTGCCGCAAAAACCGGTGCGCTGAATTTGAGCACAATGCCCAGCCCTGCCACCATCGTCAGAAATTCACGCCGTGTTTTCATAACGAACCTCCTTCTCTACTTGTCGATAGCCCAAAATGGCTATATGACCTACGTGAGAACACCTGATAATACGTCAGCTGTTGTTGACTGGTTTATATACCGTGACCAATGATATAATTTTCTCTCGCTGATGGTGTGCCAGTAAATTATATGATGATTTCGCATCACCGACTCATAAAGGACTTAAGACGATGAAAATAACTAGCTTGCCCCGCCTGATGCGCGTTTTTCTCCCCGTAGCGCTGCTGGCTTTGCCGCTGGCATGGCAAACCACCGCGTTGGCACAATCAGCAACCTGTACTGGGAGTAGCACCTGCGTTTCTGTTGGCGGGAACAATGACCCAATGTCAAAAGAACAAGCGCGCCAAAGCCAGCAACAGTGGGATGATACCCATCGCTTGCGTAATAAAGTGAATAACCGGGTCGAGAAGAATTTTGATAAATACGATCGTGCCGAAGACGCAAAAGACAATTGCGATCGTAGCGCAAACTTTAATGCCTATTGGGAACCGAACACTGAACGTTGCCTGGATCGTCTATCCGGTCGCCAGATTAATCCGTAATTGTCGGTAATGGCTCGGATTGACTTGAGGTTATATCAACCAGAGCTATTCTTACGTTAGGCAAGCTATTCATCCACATAAGGATTTTATGATGAAAAAAACGCTTATTATCGGCACATTGTTATTATCTCTGGCCCCTTTGGCTGCTTTAGCATCATGTGAAAGTGTCAAAGCAGATATCACGCAAAAGATTATCAATAATGGCGTGCCTGAATCTGGTTTTAAACTGGATATCGTCCCTAACGATCAGGTACAAAATGCGGGTGGGCAAGTAGTTGGGCATTGTGAAAATGATACTCAGAAGATTGTTTATACGCGTATAACTGACAGCGAATAATCTTTTGACTCGTATAGGGTGCACTTTTGAGTGCACCCTACTGTATTTACCTTCATTTGACATCAATGTGCGCGGATTAATGCCATGATTTATTTGTTAATCAATCACCTCGGAGATTCATCGTCTGCAATGCTGGCTGAGTTTTGGTAAAGTTATTAACGACTTTCTCCATCTCAGATCCGGATAATCCTTTATTTTGCAGGTATGCCGCTGAATGTGGCACTGGTGGTGTTCCACCTAAATCACAAAAAAACTCTCCGGCGGGATTATCGGGAAACGCTGCTTTACAATTCGTATAGCAAGCTTGATGTTGATGCATACAAGCAAATGCAGGAGCAGTCAGTGGCAGGAGAACGAATAACATTAACATTCTGTATTTCATATAGACCTCGAGACAACTATTTATATAAAACTTTATGGAACGCCCTCAACTCAGTTTTAAATACTACGCCTTGTACTAACCAGTTCTTATGAAATAAGCAGCGATCTATCAATAAAGGTTTTTTATACTCATTTGTAGATATTAAAATCATCATCCTGAATGACTTTTAATGTCACACCTCGAGTTAGAGTATTGATAAAATGAACAAATATTCGCTAGCTATTATCTTGCTCACCATTAACAATGGTTTTCCCTAAACTTGCCACCAGTTGCTTTATATGAAACGGCCTGCCCATTGGTATTACTATCGCGCCATGCTGCGCCGCCTGATGATTGCCATCATGCTGGGCATCATTTCTGCGCTAATTGTCTGGTTGTTCCATCAAGCGATGTTGGGGCTTGAGTGGTTATTATTTACCCGTACCGACGGCAGCCTGGTTGCGGCGGCATCTTCTATTAGTGGCTGGCGGCGCGCATTAACCCCCGCATTAGGGGGATTGGCTGCGGGCTCATTATTGTGGGTATATCAGCGTTATCAACATCGAAAACCCAGTGCCCCCACCGATTATATGGAAGCGATTGAAACCGGTGATGGTCGATTAGATGTTTCTGCCAGCCTGGTCAAATCGCTGGCTTCATTACTGGTGGTATCCAGCGGCAGTGCCATTGGTCGTGAAGGTGCTATGGTGCTGTTGGCGGCACTGTTCGCTTCTGTATTTGCTCAGCGCTATGCAAAACCTAAGGAATGGAAACTGTGGGTCGCTTGTGGTGCCGCTGCCGGTATGGCCAGTGCCTACCATGCCCCACTGGCCGGTAGCTTATTTATTGCGGAGATTCTATTCGGTACATTAATGCTGGCTTCCCTTGGGCCGGTGGTGATTGCTGCTGTCAGTGCATTGCTCACCACCAACCTGTTACATGGTGGGCAAGAAACGCTGTATCAAGTACAGGTGCTGCCATCCCCGTGGCCGATACAATATCTGCTAATGGCACTATTGGGATTATTCGCCGGTTTCTGTGGGCCACTGTTCCTTAAAGGTATGACAGCCAGTGGGCATGCATTTCGTTCCCTGAATTTATCACCGCCGCTGCAATTGGCTCTGGGTGGAATGATTGTCGGGCTGTTATCACTCATTTTCCCTGAAGTCTGGGGCAATGGTTACAGTGTGGTGCAATCATTATTGACCACCCCGCCAGGAATTTTGTTAATGGGCGGTATTTTGGTTTGTAAGTTGTTGGCGGTACTGGCCAGTAGCGGTTCGGGTGCTCCCGGTGGGGTATTTACGCCAACACTGTTTGTTGGTGCGGCGTTGGGGATGTTATGCGGTCAAATATTTGCCTGGTGGCCCATGTTGGGTGACAATATTGCGTTATTAATGGCATTAACGGGCATGGCGACATTACTGGCTGCGACCACTCATGCCCCTATTATGGCGGCGCTAATGGTGTGCGAAATGACAGGAGCCTATACCCTGTTGCCAGGGCTACTATTATCCTGTGTTATTTCGACAACAATAGCCCGTTGGTTACGCCCTATTTCGGTATATCACTCACGCTAAATTAAAGTTTGATGGATATATTACTGGGCTATTGCGGTGAGATCTAAATACTTTGCTAGCGGCTTTTGTTCTGCATGGGGCAAATAAGGTAGTTGCCCTAATTGTGGTGCAGGTAAACGTTCGCGTAACATTGCTATAGTTTCAGCGTAATGTGCCAGTCCTGGATTAATACGATTGGCAACCCAGCCTAATAATGGCAATCCATCATTGAGAATAGCTTGAGCAGTTAATAAGGCATGATTAATACAACCTAATTTAATCCCAACCACCAAAATCACCGGTAATTGTTCTTGAATTACCCAGTCAGAATAAAAACGTTGGTCATTCATCATCACTTTCCAGCCACCGCAACCCTCAACGACAACGGTATCGGCTTTAGTTGATAATCGCTGCAATCCTTCCGTCATTTTATGGTAATTAATCAGGGTGTCGGAGCAGGCATGGATAACATCCCCCGCCAGTGGGTATGGGTTAACTTCCTGATAATCCACTTCAATAGAGGATGAAGCTTGTAAAATCAGTGCATCTTGGTTGCGTAATCCTTCGGGAGTTTCTTTGCTCTCCGTCGCCACTGGCTTATAGCCAACAGCTGTTCTGCCATTTTGGCTTAAGGCCTGAAGTAAGGCCCGTGACACAACAGTTTTACCAACAGCAGTGTCGGTACCCGTCACAAAAACACGCGTTAACATAACAATACTCCGCAATCTGGCCACTTCGACTCACGTCTTTCCGCCTAATATTAGCGAAATTGGTAACATAGATAAAAGTCTAGGCGATGCCGACCACAGACAGCTTGCGTTAGCGCAATGTTTTGCCGAACTGAGAGAGGTTTTTAGCGGATAACGCTCAATAATATGGGGAATACACCCAATATACCCACTAATAATTAACTCTTAATTATTAGTAATGCCCTATCCTTGCAGTAATTTCACCAATAAAGAGCCATTATATAACGCTTCTTTTACCAGAGCAGCCCCCGGCATTGTCCCTTGATTAAAAAATGCCGTTGGCTCAACCAAAATATGCTCGCTATAAGCAGGTAGGGCTTGTTGGCGAATACAAGATGCAATGGCGGGATGCAGAATAGAAGCCGCTTTATTTAATGGTGAGCCGACCAGAATCTTTTCCGGATTAAATAAATTGACCATAATGGCAATAATGCGCCCGACACTGTGGCCAACGCCCAAAATAATATCTTTGGCCAATTGATCACCGGCCAAAGCCGCATCACATAAAGATTCAACCGTCAGTGGTGAGCCATGTAATAACGAACTCATTGAGCCATTTAATCGCTGCTGGGCAATTTCCAGCATATTCTCGATACTGGCAACCGTCTCCAGGCAACCATGATTACCGCAATAACAACGTTTGCCATAAGGGTCAACTTGAGTATGGCCAATTTCAACCACACTGCGGCTGCCTGCGTGTAATACCCTACCCGCAGTAATAACCCCTGCACCGACATTATGGTCAATCACCACTTGAATCACATTCTGACAGCCACGCGAAGCGCCATACAAGGCCTCTGCCATCGTCCAGGCGCAAATATCATGTTGCAGATAAACCGGTAATCCCGTTCGCTGCTCCAATGCCGGGCCAAGTAGCATCTCGTCCACGTCATAAAATGGCATTTTATGCACAATGCCCGCCGGTGCATCGATGATGCCGGGCATGGTAATGGCGATAGCTGTCAGCCTTTCAAGTTTTTCCTGATGGCGGATAAAGAATTGATCGACTTCGCTGAGAATTCGATTGAGTAAGGGCTCTGAGTGGCTATCTGGTAGGGGAATTTGATCTTCAACCACCAGTTTACTGCTGAGGTCACGCAGCGCGAGAGTTATCGAACCCCGGCTAATCCGTCCGGAAACATAATGCCAAGCCTCGGTATCCAGAACCAAACCAATTGCTGGCCGTCCACGACTACCAACATCTTGATATTCGGTTTCTTTTACCAAATGAGCTTCAACTAATTCCCGCACAATCTTGGTGATACTGGCGGGGGCCAATTGCGCCCTCTTAGACAGTTCAATACGGGATATCGGGCCGAACAAATCAATCAGCCGATAAACGGCCCCTGCATTGGTCTGCTTGATTTGATCAATATGCCCAGGCTGTCCATCCGTTATCA
>NZ_JBLWEX010000283.1:0-35034 GCF_048323875.1 Yersinia sp. LJYL362 | reverse complement strand
CATAAGCAAAGGTCGGACGGTTTTTGCTGTCCAATGCCGGTGGCCGCCCGAAGGTAATGATATGGGCCACTGTTGCCAGGAAATTATGTGGATTGGGTGGACAGCCGGGGATATTTATCACGGTTTTACCCGGTAGGGCTGCTTGCAAACTCACCGCACCAGTCGGGTTCCCACCGGTCGCTGGTACACCGCCCCAGGCGGAACAGGAACCAATAGCAATAATCGCCGCCGCATGTTCTGCAGCTTCACGGATATGCTCGACAATCGGTTTACCCGCCACCATGCAGTAAATTCCACCGTCTTTCAGTGGAATCGACCCATCCACCACCAGCACATATTTTCCTTTGTACTGCTCGATGGCCCGGTGTTTATTCTCCTCCGCTTGCTCACCAAAAGCGGCAGAGAGCACTTCGTGATACTCCATTGAGATAACACTCAACAGCAAATTCTCAATGGTCGGGTGAGTTGAACGTAACAGTGATTCAGTACAACCGGTACACTCCTGAGCGCCAATCCAGATAACCGGCGGGCGCTGAGGTGAACTGACTGTATTGGCAATTTCAGCGGCAGCCTTGCTGCTGAGACCCATGGTGGCCGCCAATGCGGCACAAAGCTTCATAAAATCACGACGGTTAACGCCATGCTGGGAAAGCATGTTTTTTTCCCCTGTATTATTATTCTATTGTTCACATACCCGATATTAACAACGGGTATATCCCCATAAAAAACGTGGCTTTCTGTTAATAGTTTGTAACTCTGCAACTTTAATTAAGTTGATCTTTATCAATGGAAATTGATTGAATTAGCACGGGGGAAATATCTGTGAACTAAAACCGTTTCAGCAACTATTTCATTTGCCAGAAATTTAAAAATCTGTCAGGTAGCAATATGACGTGGGTAAATACAATTGAATATCATTAGGCCCAAAAGGGTGATTCGCTATAATGAATTTAATTAATTATTAGTTTTTTTAGTTACTTAACTAGAAACAAAAATTTCACTTTCATAAAAAATGAAATGAGAGAAATTCGTAAATATAAATCTGACCTGGCAATTTATAATTAATTTTACAGCGGCACTAATATGAATTGTTAAATCTGGCAGCTATCAGATTTTTATCAATTTCATTCAGTTTGAAGATTTGTCACCGGTGTTTTTACCTTTTTTAGCCGCACATCTTAATGTTACAAAACGGATCATCATGGGATAACAGCTGAAATATAATGAGTTAATTATGTATTTTGTGCATGAATCAATTTATGGCAAAGCAAGTCGTGCTATGATTAATTTACCGGTCACTATTCAACCGGTTATGTGATAAATGTTATCTGGCAACAACTTCAACCAGGAAGGGTCTCTATGATTAAGCCACTCATTGCTGTTGCTATCGCCGTTGCCACACTCAGTGGCTGCGCCAATAATAATACTCTTTCAGGCGACACATTCAGCAGTTCTCAGGCCGGTCAGGCCCAGGCCGTCAGTTACGGGACGCTGGTTTCGGTACGCCCGGTCACGATCCAGGGCGGGGATGGCAATAATATTGCCGGTGCCATTGGCGGCGCGGTGGTCGGCGGGTTCCTGGGTAACACTATTGGTGGTGGAACAGGCCGTCGTCTTGGTACCGCAGCAGGTGCTGTTGCTGGTGGGGTTGTGGGTCAACAAGTCCAGAGCATGATGAACCGCAATAGTGGGGTCGAATTGGAAGTGCGCCGTGATAATGGCACCACCTTCCTGGTAGTTCAGGCTCAAGGGGTAACGCAGTTCCAACCGGGCCAGCGAGTCACTATTGCGACCCATGGCAATACGGTCACTATCACACCACGCTAATTTTTGCCGCCCGAACTCCGCGTTCGGGTATTGCAACTCGGTTTAAACCATGATGCTAAAAAGCACCGCCCAGCCCTGAAGGTTCGAGGGTAGACTGGGCGGTGAAAAGATGAACATAACTATCCGACTTTCTTCGCTGCCGGTTTCACTACATTCTCTCCGTGGTTGCCAAAGAACTGATATAAGGTGTCTGAAGCCGTTTTGGTTAATACCATAATTTCAATACGGCGGTTTTTAGCCGCAAGAGGTTCGACAGAGTCCAATAGCATCTGATCAGCCATCGCATTGATTTGCAGCACTCTTCCTTCATCCAGCCCGCCTTTTACCAGTGCTTTATGTGCCATCAAGGCCCGCTCGCCAGACAAGTTCCAGTTGTTGTACAACACCTGATCACGATAGCGCGATGCATCGGTATGGCCGGTAATAATGATTTTATTGTCCATCTCATTAAATGCCGGGGCTAATTCTGCCAGTAACCGACTAAAGAATGGGGTCAATACCGCACTGCTGCGCTGGAACATATCGCGCTGTTTATCATCCTGAATCAGAATCCGCAGCCCTTGTGGCACCACTTCCATTTGTAGGTTGGATTGTGCATCGTACGCGGAAGTGATTTGCATAATAATGCGTGATAACTCTTCCATTTCCTTACGTGATTTATCCACCACATCTTCCAGTGACTGTTCCGGTTCTGGCACCTCAATAGCCAGATTACTTTTCACCTCTTTCGCTTGCTCCTTGCCATCAATGCTGTCGGAGAACTTGCCGCCGCCACTTTTACTTTTAGAGGGAATGGAAATAAAAGATTGCTGCGAAAAGATGGTTTTCCCATTCAGTTGCGCGACAATTTCTTGCCGCTCCTCCTCCGATACCACTCCGACAATCCACAGCACCATAAACAGCGCCATCATCGCCAAGGTGAAGTCCGCGAATGCCACCTTCCAGGCACCGGAGTGCCCACCTTCATGTTTTTTTCTGGCGGAGCGCTTGATAATAGTGGTTTGCCCGCCTCGAGCATGACTTCTCATTACGCGCCTGCCATCGTCAGCTGATTAATCCAGGAATCCAGAGTGGCAAAGGTCGGTTTGCTATCCAGCGGTAACATTTTGCGACCCGCATCCACAGCCAGTAGTGAAGGCTTACCCGCCACATGATTGACCAGCACCATGCGCACACACTCAAAGAAGGCCAGTTTCTTCTTCATTTCCTGTTCCATGGCGTTGGCCATCGGGTCCATCAGGCAATAACAGATAAAGACCCCAAGGAAGGTACCAATCAAGGCCGCCGCCACTTTGACGCCGATCAGCGCAATCGAACCATCAATAGACTGCATGGTAATGATGATACCCAATACCGCAGCACAGATACCAAAACCGGGCATGGCTTCTGCGGTGCGATGGAAGGAGCGCGACGGTACCAATAGCTCTTCTTCAACTGCCGATAGCTCTTGTTCTAATATTCCTTCCAACTCGTGCTGGTTAATTTTCCCCATCGCCATTAAGCGGAAGTTATCGGAAATAAAGGTCACTAAATGATGGTCTTGCAAAATCAGCGGATAGCGCTGGAATAACGGGCTATTCGCCGGAACTTCAATATGTTCATCAAGGCGTTTCAAACCACCTTCATCAACCATTTCCAGTAATTCATACAGTAGCATTAATAATTGCTGTTGAAACTCAGCGGTATATTCGCTCTTACGGGAAACCGCAACAATTTGCTGCCACATCTCTTTTAATACATAAGCAGGGTTCGCCAATATCATGGCACCAATACCGGAACCAAAAATAATAATAATTTCCCCCGGCTGCCAGAAGGAAGATAATATTCCGCCGGACATAATATAACCGCCAATTACACATACCATAATGACCAGCAGGCCAAATAACTTCTGCATAACACCCTCGATAATTTAGAAAAATGATTTAATTTTTTTCACTAATATTTTATTCAATTGGCAGATACGCGCTTCCGTTAGGTCTAATACCTGCGCGATCTCCTTCATACTCATTTCTTGTTGATAATAAAGATGCAGGATTATCTGCTCGCGCTCTTCTAATGACGCGATAGCCTGATTAAGATTATCTTCAATAATAATACCGTCTTCTAACTCCCGGCTTTGTAAAGCATCGGTCGGAGTTTCTAATGACAATATTTCGTCCAGGCTCTCCATAGCACCGGCACTTTCTAATAGCTGGTATTCTTGATATTCATCCGCACTCAGTTGTAATTCGGCAGTAATCTCCTCAAAGCTCGGCTCATGACCTAATTTTTTGGCTATTTGTCGTATCGCTTCATTGGTTTTGTGCGTTTTTTGCCTTAAGCGGCGCGGCCGCCAGTCATGCTCACGCAGTTGATCCAATACTGCACCACGAATACGGTGAACGGCATAGGCAGCAAACTGCCCGTCAGGATGACCATAGCGGCGCAATGCCTCTAGTAGCCCCATCAGTGCAATTTGCTGCATATCCTCCTTGCCGATCACACTGTCCGCCTGGAATGAAAGCTGCCTGACAATACGTTTTACCAGCGGTAAATAAGCTTCCAGGTATTTCCCTTCTTCCGCAGGGGTCAGCGCGATGTTATCGTTAATATCCATTATCGCCATAGTGATTATTGGAAGACCATTCGGCTGATGACCACATCGTCAAATGGCATCGGCGCATTTAACTTTTCAAAGTCTTTCTTATATTCACTCATCAGTTGACGACGAATATCCACAATAGATGTTTGACGTACCGCTTGATAATCCATACTGGAAAGTAAATTAACGGTAGCCGCCTGAATAACCGGCACCATTGCAACTACTTTTTTAATATCATTATCATCACCGGTTGCCACCCCTAATTCCAGTTGCAGATAACGTTCGGTTTTATTGTCTTTCAGCGTAATGATCATATTTTTAATTTCAACAAACTGAACGGCTTTATCACCACGCACAAATGACTTACTGACAACAACGGGTTTACTATTAAATTTATTCTGAATAAACTCACGACCCAATATCGCGGCTGACACCAGTATAATTAGCAATAGGAATACCCACATTTTCAAAGAAAATGTTTTTTTCTCGGTGTTCATTAATAGTCCTTTATACAGTTATTAGGAGCGTACCGTCATCGGCGCTCGTGTCCACATCACTCTCAATATGTTGAGCAGCTAAAATACCAGCTTGCTGCGGTTGATTTTGTTGTTGTCGTTGCTGCTGTTGACTATGAGCTGATATTTGTACCTCGACCGCGCCACTGTTTTGCCCCATTAAAGTCTGGCGTAACTCTGCGCTGGTCTGCTGTAAGGCACGATAAACATCTGCCTGGTTCGCATTAATATGAACCTGTAATTTTCCTCCTTCCATATGTACTGAAATATCAATTTTGCCCATTTCCGGTGGATCGAGGCGAATCGTGGCGTGTTGCACTTTGTTCTCCACCTGCATTTGCAGCCGCTCACCGAGTACAGAGTGTAATTGCTGTGACCATTCCGAACGGTTTTTGACCAATGTCAGTTGGCTTTCCATATGCGGGGCGTTAGCGTTATAACTGCTATTAACACTATTGCTCAGTGCCGCAGGCATAACCGCACCATTCCCCTCCGCCGAGATACGCATAGCTGGTAAACTTTCGCTATTTGCCGTCGCAACAGGTGCCGTTATATCCAGCCGTGGGCCAACCGATTTCAGCAGATTCATTAAAGACGATGGTTTATCTGCCGCCACTTGCTCTGCAACCAAATGGCTGTCAGCCGCAGGAGCTGCCGGTAGAAAAGGCACAATAGTTGCCGGTTGTGCCTTTGGCGGTTGCGCATTCTGCCCATGAAATTGCAGCAATACATCAAGCAGTTGCTGGTTCTGTTCATCGGTCGGTGCCAGCATATCCGCATCTGCCGCCCCTAAATTACCATCAACTTTTGCGATCAAATCCATCACAACCGACGGCCGTAATGAGATAGGTTGATGGGGTACCCAGGCTTGTGATAGCACCTCATCAAATCCCGCCAGATGATTAGCGCCGCCCTCTTCTGCATTGCCGGCGATCGGTGTGCTCCCCGCATCCGTCGACAATTGGCTGCCCGCCTGAGCAAAACCGGTTAATGTGATCACCTCGTCCCCTCGTGCTGCGCCATATCCTGATAGGCCGTAATCGCCATCATGGCGTAGGCGGTGATACCATCTTGCTGATTACGCGTATTTTGCATTTCCGCTTTTAGCTGCTTTTTTTGCAGAGCACAGCATTCATAGGCACGCCGATAGGCCTTTTTCAACCTTTCTATCGCCACAAGTTGTGGTTGTGACAGGGCCACGCCAGCGATAGAAGTCAGTAACTGAGAGATATGCAGGTTCATTTTTGAGATCTGCTGCCAATTTTGATCTTGAATGACCTGTTCCAGCTCCGTTGTTAAGCCTTCAACTAACGCAATAGCGATCATGCTTATTCCTCTGTTATGTCTTGCCAGGCTAAATGCAATGGTTGCAAAACCGTTTCCACTTCCGTAATTAAATCAACTGAAAGTTTTGCGCTGGCATCATATAAACGGTAAACGCAATAGTCATAAATTTTACTGAGTATGGTCGCCAGTTCATTATCACCATCGAAATTCAATGAACTGGTCATGACATTCAAAATATCAATGCACTTATTAATGCTATTCGCCTTGTGTATATAACGCTTATGGGTAATATGACCTTTGGCCTTAATCAACTCATCAGTTAAATGATTAAAAAGAGTCAACATCAATTGTTTCGGTGATGCTGCTACAATTTGACTAATCGTGTCATGCTCCCCATAAGGAGCCTGGCTAATTTCGTTATACATTTCTTCCCCAGTTATTTATTTTTATCTTCAAAATCAAACATATTAAGTATACCTTCCATTTGTTCCATAACACGCTCCATTTCTTGCATTTTATTCAGATTGACTGAATACAGCTGGTCATATTTATCCTGAAGTTTTTCAGCTAAAATAGCTAATTTCTTACCATTTGCGTTTAGTTTTACTTCTTCTATATCCAATGACCATTCATCACCCATTAAATATGGGTTCAGCAGAGCATCTAATTTCGTTATCAGCCCATCTTTACTTTTGAAAAAATCATTTAGCGTAGTGGGATCTTTACTAATCTCAGCCTGTAGTTTTTTGTTATCAACTTTCAGTAAACCTTGCTTATCAAAAGTGAAGCCAAAATCATGCAAAGATTTTCCATTAATAGGCAATAGGGGCAATCTATAAATTTTACTATGTAAACCCGAAGTGTAAGGATTAGGGTTGTCTTTATCGTACTTAACAACTTCTAGTATCTTATTAAAGGCATCCGCAAAGTTATTAACCAGTGCTTCTGATGCACTAGTGTCTTGTTCAATCTTAATAGTTAACGGTGTATCACCGCTTTTATGGACACTGACCAAGGTAATTGATGCTTTTTCCATCAGTTCATCAAAGGTATTACTGCTATTAGTCACCTCAACGACTGAAGACTCTCCACCCAATTTTACTTTTGCATCTTGCGCCTTAGTAATTTCTTTCTCGCTAAATAGCGTTGCAGCTGTAAATTCTATTTTATTCGCTTCTCCGGTATTATTACTTTTCAGCACTAGCAATTCGGCCCCATTAATCCGTCGGATAGTAGCGCTAACTAAATTATCGTTGCTGGTAGTATTATTATTAGCCCCATGCTGATTAATCGCCTGCGCCAACTGGCCCACTGTATCAATTTTTGAAAAATCAATATCCAACTCTGTAGCACCAACCTTCAATTTCAACACGTTTTTTTCGGCGAAAACTTTAGCATCGTCCAGCCCGTCTAGTGCTATTTCATGTGCACTTGCTAACTGGGTCACAAATAAGCTGACAGAATCTGTCGGGCCATAATCTTTAATTTCAGCACTTGCTATATTCGCCTGGCTAACTGCAACCTTATTTTTTACTACCCCACCATTGTTATAACGGATACTGTCCAGAGCCAGATTAAAATCTGTTAAGCCGGTTTTGGTTTTTTCGATAAAACTTAGCGCCGTGTCATTTTTAGTTTCTTTGCTCTTAAAGTTAGCAAATTCATACTGTAAGTGTTTATTAGTAGCCTGGGTGGCCAACTCTTTCAGATCCATATCAAATAACATATTAGTCACTCCTGATTTTTCTTATATCCATAACAAGCAATAGTCATGCCAACTTTTAACCAATTGTTTTAATTGAAATTTATTTAGTTAGCGGAAATTATATTTCCTTGCAGGAAGGTCAATAAGGAAACACAGACTAAAAAAATACCGCCATGACAGCGGTATTATTTTTCAATCATTAAGTGCGGTAAATAATTAGTTATTCACGTTTACCAAGGTGTTGATAATGGTAGAGGTGATTTCATAAGACTGTTTCACCGCAGCCATAGCTGTCACATTGCGCAATTTAGCTGCCGCGATGTTGCTGGTTTCTTCCATGTAGTCGGTATCACGAGTTGCGCCAATCGCTTCTTCAGTTTTGTTAATAACGGTGCTTTGCATTTCGCTCTGCGCTTTCATTGAATCCATCAGTGCCTGCACATCAGAGTTCATTTCATCAAATGACAGTGCCAGTTTTTCCAGTGCGACAGTGGCTTCCTGAGATTTCTGGTTATCAGTAATTCGCAGATTTAGTGCGCCTTTATGAACAAAGTCCGCATCATCTTTTACAATATCAAGCTCAGTTTGAGCTAATCTCACCTTGTTCGCTGCTTCGGCAGCAAGCTTTTTAATTTCTGCCACAGTGTCATCTGAAGCAATCAATTTCTCGTCACCAGCAGCGCCTGCGGGTGAGTTTGCTTTAATTTTATGCGATGTAGTTATCTTAACTTCATCACTATTAGAAACCATCGCTACGTCAGTGATATTGGCTGATGCGTCGAGTGGAGTAGCCGTGTTGTCTGCAAAAACAGACATCATGCCCGCCGTGATGCCATTAAAAGTACCCGGGGCCCATGTCTTGGTACCTACAGCGGCTCTTGCAGCCTCTTCTAGTTTTACTGCTTCGGCATAAGACCTGGCGGTGTCTTCAGCTTTGACTAACTTTGTCAGAGCGTCAAAATACTTCTTGCCAATATCAGAACCACCACCACTAGCATTGGCGCGGGTAGTCTTCGTCCCTTCGTCATCAATCCCTTTCATCAGGGATTCTAACTTGCTGGAAAAATCAGCATTCATCGGCGTTGAGTTTTGAGTTCCGGTCTGGAATACCAACTTGCCATCTAATTTACCGCCTTTGGCCAGCAGTTTTTCGCCGTTAAACGTGGTGTTGGTAAATACACGCTCCAGTTGCTTACCCAAGCTGCTGAACTCTTCCTGATAAGCTTTACGCTCGGAAACACCGTTAGCAACGTTAGTCGCGGCAAAAGCTTTATCTTTCATTTGGGTCAGCAGTTCATTAACTGACTGGAAAGCGCCCTGAGCAATACCCAGCATGCTGGTAGCTTTCTTAATGTTAGTCTGGCCAACTTTTAAACCAGAGACTTCACGTGCCATTTTACCGATGATTTGCGCATCTGCTGCTGACAACTGCTTGGTGCCTTTACCCATATTTTTATGAGAGACAGACAGTTGAGAGTGGGATTTATCCATCACTAACGCTGAAGACATTGCAGTGGTGTTGGTGTTCATTGAAATTGCCATGGTACGTTAACTCCTGAATTCCGGGGCTACCTGTTAGCTCCCGTGGTACCAGAATTAAGCGACACGCAGGATGGTGAAATTAAACCTAAAAGTTAACTTTTTGCTACGTGAATTTCTTTTCTCTATTAGGCTATGGCATCAGCACTGTTTGCTATGCAGCGCAGTAATTAAGTACGAATTTAACGACACAGAGAATCAATAAATTAAATTATTATTTGATAATAACGATTAACTATTCACTTTATCGCAAATAATAGTATTAACCACAATCTTACTATTGGTAACAACCATAGGTATTAGCATGAATTCTTAGTACATAAAATGAATCTAACTAACAGAAAATAAATGGCTTTATTAATTTATTGATTATGTTATACGGTTTAGTTAATAATACAGCCAACAAAAACATCAGAGCATTATGCTCTGGTATGTTAATTTACTAGGAAATATTCCTATAGATTAGTATCTCATGCTGAAAATATACATTTAGCACGCAGGTATAGTGGTATGAGTTTTTTATAATCATAAGTGTTTCACTACCATTTTTAATGGATTGTTCAAAAATACAATATGAAAAACCGCACTTATACAGTGAATAACTGGTCAATTGACCTGATCTCCGGTTTTATTACCCACCGGGAAACACAAGAACAAAAGCGTTTAGGTGAGTACCAATTAAAACTGATCAGCGTATTGCTGGAGCATGTTGGTGAGATTTTATCCCGTGATGAATTAACCAATTTGGTGTGGAAACGTCGGGTTATTGGGAATAACAGTTTACCTAATGCTATTCATACATTGCGTGTGGCCTTAGGCGATGAAAATAAACAGCAGCGGATCATCCAAACGATCCCTAAAATGGGCTATCTGTTAGATCCCGCTTTTTGTGAAATCATAGAAGAAACCATAAAAGAAACTATAGAAGAAGAACCGATAGAATCGAACCAGATCCATGTCGATACCATAATGGAGCAAGAAACACCGTCACCGCTTCCTGTGATGGAGATGACTGCAGAGGCCCCCACTGATCTCAACCCGACATCAAGTGACGATGCCCCGATAACAACATCAGCTATACCACCATCAACCACACAGCCTCATCATCACTCTCCAGTATTAGTCCCCAGAGTTATGAGTCAGGCTAAAAAACAGCGTATTTTTGGGCGCAGAAATATCTTTGCCAGCCTGCTATTAGCTGCGGTCATTATCGCCAGCTTTAGCTACTTTTTACGTCATTCACAAAAAGGCCCACAGTATCGCGCCATCGGACAACAACAAGGAACATTCAGCAATATTAATTTGTTCCAGTTAGTGGATGATCAGTTATCCCCGCAGCAGGATGAAAAGCTTAATCAGCGAATAAAAGACACGCTGTATACACTCAATAAACAGATCAAATCCGACAATATCCATATCAATATTTACTATTACGTATCACTACGGCGGCTGGATTTTACGTTCATGGTAGAAAATCAATGCACGAAAAGGCAGTTGAGCATGACCATTTACCATTGGCGTCAGAACGATCAGTTACTGAACAATTTGATTTATCGTGAGATGGAGAGAAAAATTAATGAAATGGGTAACTGTTAAAAACGCCAGGCTGTTATCACTATTGGGGCTTTGCCTGTCCCTCGCCGCTTTCGCCACTTCAGAAGTAAAAGAAAAAACCGCCTCCCTTCAGGGGCAATTTCAAATGGGCTTTTATGATTTACTGTCACAACAGAAAGAAGTCTACGATGCTCGAATTAGTGCGACTCAAGGTGGGTACATCAGCACTATTACCAGCCCAAATGATAACCGATTTATATTTAAAGGGAAATTTACTGAAAATGCCGCAAATAACGCGCAGCTAAGTTACCACTATAGCCCGATATTTTTTAATAATCCGACCTCAGGAAAGATGATTGATGGCCTCCTGGATTATCTTACCCACAACATGATATTTATGACGCCATTGGTGGTAGAAGGTCAGCCATTACTCGTGGGGCAGAGCGGTATTGTGTTGGGTGAAAAGTAAAGAGGAACAAAACGCATTCTTGCTCCTCTTTACTGCGGTATTAAGGCAATGATCTGCCGCGCAACCTATAACTTACAAAGTACATTTTTTATCGTCGAGTGATGCAAGTTACCCATAACATGTATCATTCTCGCCTGTGCAATATAGGGGCGTTCGCTATCACGTAACTTTTCTGCCAACGCCGTTGATGCGGCTAATGCAGCTCCTGGTTGCTCAAAACAGCTCAGGTTAGCAATCTGTAAACGAACCTGATTCTTATGCTCATTTAGCCGCTGCAATTGTCCGGTAAGATGCTCCAGAGTGCGTTCAAATGCGGTATGACTACCAGCGGAATAGGGTTGTTTTGTGATCGCCAACAGCCGATCCTCGGTTGCTATTTCTGCCTGAACGGCAACCGGCTTAAAACTATCGGCGGCAAAACGCTTACCTCCACCTTTAGCTGTGAGATGTTGACTGATGCGCACAAAACGATCCTCATCAACACTACAGACCATGTTCCCCCTGCCGTCCATTTTACCGTGTATTCCTAAGCGCCCTAGCCCCTTATTGAGTCGCAATAGGTTTTGTTCAGGAGTCCCCTCCGCGGGGAAACGAACCGAAACCAACTCTGAAGGGCTATCCGATAATGAAAAAAGTACGGTTTCACCCTGTGACGATTGCACGATTTTGTTGGCATTCTCTAATGTGAACTTCACCAATGTAGCGCGTTCAGGACTAGCATTAAGTTGCCGGTCAATAGTGCCAGCCGAATTTTCAACTCGACTCTGTAGCCACTGACCGGTTTTTTTCGCCAGTTCACGCACCTCGGTATCCATCTTCCCTTGTATCACGGCACGGTGTAATTGCGATATCTGTCGCTCTGTTTCCAATAAATAATCGTCAGCCTGCTGTACGGCAGTTAATTGCTGATTAAGTTGCACGTTATAGCGCAAAGGCCGATTGGAAATAAACGGTGACTCAGGAAAGTCCTGACGACTATTCTGTACACTCCGGCTAGGTATCCCCGCAAGCCTATCAGTGCTCAGCGTCTTAGTGCCCGTCGCACTCACCAAACCACTCTGTAATTTATTGATTCCTAACGACATAAAGATTTAGCTCATTAAATTAAAAATGGAGAATTGAGTCATTTTGATATGCATCTTCATCGTACCAGTGAGTACATTTAGGTATTCTTGACTACGTACTTTCAACATCCCTTGCTCGATAACTGTCATGCCAACCAAACTTTTCCCAAACTCAACATTCGATTGTTTTGTCTGTTTTTGGGTGCTTTGTAGAATATCAAGGTTCGCTTTACGGCTGATAAAATCCCCGACAATACCGTCTAACTTACTGGCCGCTATTTCTACACTGTCTATACTCGTCTGAATATCTGCCGAGGATGAAGCCCCACTATTTATTAATTTTTTAGACAATGCTTTCAGATCAGTCAGTACTTTCATTTGTTCACTAGCACTAGCGAAAGCATGATGTAATTGGGCACCATCTTTTTCAGTCATACCATTGCCAACAATAATCTCTCGGATTGACTCATTACCCTTATACTCATATTTTTGACTAACGATATTATAGATGACAGGCTTTTCACCCGTCATGGTACCAGAGTATATATAGCGCCCATCCATATTCTTTTTATTTAAAATTTCCACTAAAAAGTTCGTCTTGTTATCAATTTCTTGCGCATAGCTTTTATAATCATCAGCGCTGTTACTCGGGAGTTGAGCCTTAATTAAAACATTTTTTATCTCGCCCATCATCTCACTTGCAGACTCGATGTTAACCTCTTGGATTTTTATATTATTTCTTACAGTTAATATGTTTTTATCATACTGTTCAAGTTTGAGATTTTCACTTTCCAGTTGCATAAACATGGTACTGGAAATGGGATCTTCTGAAGGAGAATTAATGCGTTTACCACTATTAAGCTGCTCACCTAGTTTCAACTGCTCTGTATGATTATTTACAGCAGAATTTGCCATTATACTTATTTGTGATTGAGTACTTATTCTCATAATTTTCTCCCGCGAGGTTGATTTTTTAAACTTCCAAAGTGATTAGAATAGAGCTAATAAATCAGCAAATAACTTATTACCCATATTCATAACACGCGCATTTGCCTGATAAATATTCTGATATTCAATCAGGCTTCGCCCCTCTTCATCCATATTTACACCGCTAACACTTTCACGCTGCTGAGTTGAGAAAATCAATGTGCTAGCTTTATCATTTAATTCAATTTTATTTTCACGGTTTAAAACTGCAAATTCTGAGACCAGCATCGTGTAGCTATCATTGATACTTTTATTACCCAAACCAGGAAGTGCTTTTATCCTGGTGTCGATCAATTTTGCCACGTTTTTATTATCACCAATTGGGCTACCACTTGCGGCCAGAGCCAGCTCATTAGGCTTGATTGAAGTGACTTGCAACACCTTATTTGGATTAGCACTATTGAAGGAAAACAGAGCAACACCTGCGGCGCCAGCCAAATCATTCCCAGTGTTTAGCGTATTATTGAATTCGCTGGCAAAATGCTGTGCGATCTTGTTTACGTTATTTTGTGTATCCTGCAAAACGACAAACTGGTAATCATTAATGCCTCCCAGTTGCGAACCACAAGATGAATCTGTATCAAATATGCTATTGGCGAACTTTAATTGTAATCCAGTAAAGTTACTGCCATTCATCTTAGTTTCAAGGGTAGACGCCGCCATACCATTAACTAATGTACCGCCTCCCTTTAGAGTCACATTTAAATACCCGCGATCATCTTTAGTGGTTGTCACCTCGATTAACTTGCTAAGCTCTCTTACTTTTTCGTCCCTTTTATCCAAAAGGTCATTGACATTGCCACCATTATAAATGTTCTTTTCAATTTGTTGGTTATCATTGGCAATAGCCTTAGTTAACATATTAACTTCGTTAACTATTCCTTCACGCTGATTGTTAATCATCGTTTTTTGGCTTTCAACTTCAGTATTGACGTTATTGAAGCGAAGCGTTAATGCCTTTGCATCCTGAATAAACTGCATTCTGGCTGGCATATTATCAGGTGTAGAACTCAATGATGATAATGAATTATAAAATTTATCAAATCCAGAGTTTAAACTGGTTTCATTACTTGAAATTGTTTTTTCAAGCTTATCCAGGTAATGCGTTTTGGCGTCAAAGTAAGATTTATTACTGATAGCATTCCACTCTTGCTTAACTAAATATTCATCAGATATACGTTGAAAGCCGTCAACGCTGACACCATTGCCGACAGACATATTATCAGCTTGTGCTCCGACCGAACTCTGTAATGCTTTCTGACGAGAATACCCTTTGGTCAAGGTGTTCGCCGTATTCATAGCTGCGGCGGTTAAATTAGCCTGTGCAGCCTGTGATCCGCTAAACGCGATTTTAATAAAATTCATATTATGTCCTGCCTTAATCAACTTAATGATAAATGCGCTTTGGTACCAATAAGCGGCTATTTTCCAGCCAGACTTAAATAGCCGCCCATTCCCTGATTACTTATTGCCCAACTGCTGGATAAGCAAATGCGCGATGCCGCTACTGCGCTGTGAGGCCAGCGTCGAGGCCAGTTTGTCATCGTAGAAATCACGCATCATACGCTGCTGCTTACTGTTGAACGGATCGTCATCTGCGGCCAGTGCCTCAGCGGCTTTACGCATTTGGGATAGCAAAGTGCGCATAAACAATGCCTCAAACTGTACCGCCGCTTGTTCCAGATCCTGTGGCCGTAAATCGCCGGTAAAACTCCCCGGCATCACCGGGGCTGATTTATTAATAGCGTCAATCATAGGTTGTCCTTAAATCACCACCAGCTCAGCATCCAGCGCACCAGCTTCATGCAGGGCTTGTAATATCGCCATGATGTCATCGGGAGATGCTCCCAAGCTGTTGATGGTATTGACAATACTGCGTAGGCGTGTGCCAGCTGGCACAATCACCATCTGGTTTTTACCTTTGGTAATTTCAATATCACTCTCCGGTGTAGCGACGGTTTTGCCCCCGCCCAACACATTGGGCTGACTGACATTGGTTTTCTCGCGGATACTGACGGTGAGATTACCGTGAGATACCGCCGCTGCCCGTACCAACACCCCCTCGCCAATCACCACCGTACCGGTTCGGGCATTGAACACCACCCGTGGTGACTGCTTCCCGGCGTTGATTTGCACATCTTCCAGTAATGACATGAACGCCACACGAGCTCCGGGTGTGAGCGGTGCATTCACCAACACGTTGGTGGAGCTTTGTGCCACCGCAGTGTTGGCACCGAATGCGCGATTCAACGCCAGTGCCACATTGTTGGCAGATTTAAAGCTGGGCCGTTTTAGGTTCAATACCACCTGGCTGTTGCTCTGGAAATCACTCGGGATCTCGCGCTCGATACTGCCGCCATTAGGAATGCGCCCCACAGTTGGGGTATTCACCGTCACACTAGAGCCACTGTCACCTTCGGCTTTGATGCCACCGACGATCACATTGCCCTGCGCCAAGGCATAGACCTCACCATCAGCACCGCGCAGTTGAGTTAAGAGTAAAGTGCCGCCGCGCAAGCTTTTGGCATCACCAATTGATGACACAGTAATATCAATGGATTGGCCACGGGCATAACCCGGTGGCAGCGTGGCACTGATCGCTACTGCCGCCACATTCTTCACTTTAGGGTCCATTTTCTCCGGTAATTGCACACCAAACTGGCGCAGCATGTTTGCCATCGACTGGCCGGTGAACTTCACCTGGTTTTTATCGCCAGAGCCATCAAGCCCCACCACCAGGCTGTAACCTACCAGTTGGTTGCCACGCACCCCTTGAATATCCACCAGCGAGCCAAGCGGCTGTGCCATCGCGGCTGGCAGGGCAAACCACAAACCCAGTAGCACAAAATAACGTCGTAACATGTCGGCTCCTGCCTAGATAGGGAACAGTGGGTGGTTAAAGAAGCGGCTCAACCAACCGGCTGAGTTCGCATCGCTAAGTGCCCCGCGCCCCGCATAAGAGATGCGTGCATTGGCAATCCGTTGAGACGAGACCGAGTTATCCCGCTCCACATCATCGGCCCGCACCATGCCGGTCACGCGCATATATTCATCCCCCTGATTGAGGGTCAGCCACTTCTCGCCACGAATAACCAATACCCCATTAGGCAATACCTGATGTACTGCCACTGTTATCGAGCCACGCAGCATATTTTGCTGAGCGGAGGTGGCGCTGCCGTCAAAATCACGTTTGCCGGAGACCGAACCACCGAACTTATTCAGCTTTTTGCCCAATACCTCGGGGATACCCAGGCTCATCTCATTCTTTTTGCCAAAATTGGTTTTAGCCTGCTTACTCGACTGAGTGGACTCATCCAGCTTGACCGTCAGAATATCGCCGATGCGATAGGCGCGCCGGTCCTGCAAGAGCGACCAGTTGTATGCGGGCTGAAACAGCCCGCCTCCTTCTGTAGCCATGGTGGGCTGCACCAGATTCGCCGGCGGTGCAAATGCGGCATCATCTTTGTGCACCAACAGGGTTGGGGTTTCACAACCACTCAACGCCAGCACCAGGGGTGTTAATAGTAAAAACCTTTTCATTCATCATTCACTTTTCAACTAGGATGCTGGCGGCTATAGCTTTTGAGTCACAAACTTCAGCATGTCGTCGGCGGCAGACACCATCTTGGCGTTCATCTCGTAAGCGCGCTGTACGGTAATCATGTCGACCATCTCCTCAACCACCTGCACGTTCGAACCTTCCAATGAACGATGCTCCAATTGGCCGAAAGCTTCTTCGCCGGCAACACCTTCTACTGCGCCACCACTGGCGGTGGTTTCTTTATAAAGGTTGCCGCCCACCGCTTCCAAACCGGCCGGATTAACAAAATTAACCAGTGTTATTTGCCCCAGCTCAACTGATTCTGTCTCGCCACCGACACGCGCACTTACCGTGCCATCTTTAGCGATGGCAAGGTCTTTAACTCCAGCGGGCAATTCAATTTGCGGAATCAACGGCATACCCTGTGCGTTAGTCAGCACCCCATCGGCATTGATAGAAAGATTACCGGCGCGGGTATAGGCCAGGCCGCCATCAGCCGTTTCAATCTGGAAGAAGCCCTGACCGGCAATCGCCACATCCAATTCGCCATTGGTAACTTTGATATTGCCGACGGTGAATTGCTTTTGTGTTCCCACTACTTTGACACCGCTACCAAACTGGATACCGTTCGGCGTGGCATTGTTTTGGTCCAATGGCGCACCGGGAGTGCGTTGGTTTTGATAGAACAGATCTTCAAATACCACACGATCACGTTTAAAACCGTCGGTATTGACGTTAGCCAGGTTGTTCGAGATGGCATTCATCTTGGCATCTTGTGCTGCCAGACCGGTTTTACTCACCCATAAGGCTGGATTCATTGTTTACTGCTCCCTAATTTCCATGTCCATAAAATAAACAAATGTGCCAACAGCAATTAGCTGCCACGGATCATCCGGTTACCGGTTTGTGCCAGCTCTTCCGCCACTTTCATCATTTTGATTTGTGCCTCAAACTGGCGACTGATGGAGATGCTTGCCGTCATTTCACTGATGGCAGAAATATTGCTGCTTTCCAGATGCTTACTTACCACCTGAATTCCCTCATCGCGAGCAGCCGCACCACGGCGACTCACCAACAGGCCACGGTTGTTTTTCGTCAGTTGGTTAGCGGGAATATCCACCAATTTGATGCGATCAACATCCGCAGGTACTTTGATGCCCCCCTCTTGCGGGATAATAGCGATAGTGCCGTCTTCGGCCACTGATACGGCGGAGTAAGGCGGTAACACAATCGGGCCACCATCACCCAATACCGGCAACCCATTGATAGTGAGATCACCATCCGGCCCCACCGCCATTTGACCATTACGGGTGTAGGCTTCACGGCCACCGCTAAGCACCGCGATCAAGCCCCGATCTTTTACGGCGATATCCAGATCACGGCCCGTTTCCTGCAAGCTGGCGGGGGTCATATCCACACCACCACTTTGGCTGAGTACGGCTACACGACTGTTATAACCGCTACCCGGCACCTGAGTGGCCGTGGCGCGTTCCAGATCGGCACGAAACCCCTGTGTGTTAACATTCGACAGGTTATTGGCGTGAATTTGCTGTTGCGTCAGGCTACGGCTGGCACCGCTGACGGCGGTATAGAGAAGCTTATCCATTACAGCACCTGGAACAGCGCATTCATCATGCTGTCATTGGTGCTGATGATTTTGGTATTTGCCTGATAGTTACGTTGCGCCGTCATCAAACCCACCAGTTCGGCGGTTAAATCCACATTGGAGGCTTCCAGCGCGCCAGTCTCAATGTTGCCTAGCAAGCCACTCCCCGGAGCCCCCAATAGTGCAGCACCGGATTTGCCGGTTTCACTCCAGGTGGTACCATTTTTAGTCGCTAAGCCATTAGGATTGGCAAAGTTGGCCAGTACCAGTTTGCCCTGCAACATGCGCTCGCCGTTGCTAAAGGTGGCATAAACCGAGCCATCGCCTTCAATGCGCTCACCATTTTTGATACCCGCGGTATAGCCATCACTTTTCTTAGTAGCTGTGGCAAACGCACCATCGAATTGTGTCGTCCCGGTGTAATCGACCGCAATGCTATAGTTAGCAACACCATTGTTTTGGCCGAATGATCCGGTAAGCGGAGCAAGGGGAGTCGTGTTGGTCAGCTTGCCTGACGTGTCGAACGTTAGGGTATGCGTGGTAGCATTTGCTGCTGCCCCATCAAGTGCATATTTGACGTTCCAGCTAGTGCTCGTAGCCCCAGGTGCTTGCTTGATAAAGTAGTGAACCAGTGAATGTTTATTGCCTAATGAATCATAAACCGTCGTCTGCTCCATAAAGTTATAGCTATCTTTTTTCGCAGGGTCGAAAGCCGTGGTAGTAGGCACTGCTGTAGCCGAAGCCTGTAGGTTAGTCGCCAGCGCTATTTTCCCGGTGGCTTTTGCAGCAAGACCGGCATTATTAATCTGCAAATCGGTAATCACGCCAGTTTGCAGGTTACCCGCAGCATCTGCTGGATAGCCCTGTAATTTCATGCCACTAGAACTAAGCAAATTGCCATTGTTATCAGTGCTAAACATACCAGCACGGGTATACGCGGTATCACCTGAGCTATCTTTCACTACAAAGAAGCCGCTACCAGCAATAGCCAAATCGGTATTGATACCGGTTTTGTCGAGCGAGCCACTTTTATTGATACTTTGCGAAACACCACTCACCGCCACACCGAGAGGCTGTGATTGTGCGTACATTGAGGCAAACTCAGTTCGGCCAGATTTGAAACCTTTGGTACCGGAGTTAGCAATGTTGTTACTGATGGTATTGAGCTGTTCGGTTACCGCACTCAGGCCGGTATTGGCAATACTAAAACTCATAAAATAATTCTCTTTTAAAATAATGGGTTATTTTTTTTCTTTGTTCAGCTAAACACCAAACTGTTTGATTTTGCTGTAAGGAACATCCCCTACACCGGCAATAGTCAACTGCGCCATGCCACCGTTTTGCGGAATACGTACGCTGTTTACCGCACCGGCCAATTCCAGCGGAATGAGTTCTTCCCCACTGCTGCTGACCGCGCTTATCTGGTATTTGCCGGGTTTGATGTTGGCCTTGGTGGGATCAATCGAAAAATCAACGCACCCTGCGGCTTGTTCACCCAGATTGATCGAATGCTCATTGCCCAGCTCATCGCTAAGATAGATAACGAGCGTTGAGGCTGCATTTTGTAGTGTCAAACGCCCGTTTTGGATCTGCTTATCCAGCGCCACCTCATTGCTTTCTACCATCACTTGCTGCCCTACCAGATTGGCGGTGCTCATGGCCTGCATTCTCTCCATCTGCACAGTGTTGCTCTTCAACATTTTTGCCATGTTTTCAGTAGATTGAACTTGTGAAAGTTGCGCCATCTGACTGACAAACTCAGTACCATCAGTTGGGTTTAGTGGGTCCTGATTCTGAATTTGTGCCACTAATAACGTCATAAATTGATTATTGAGTTCATCGCCATTAAGCATCCCCTCTTGTGGAAGGCTTGTAGTACGGTTTCTTCCTGCTAACGCATTGTTTTCAATAGCACTCATAATTAACGCTCTCCTAGCCTTAATACGCTCTGCTGCATGCTTTTGACACTATTGAGCACTTCTACATTGGTCTCAAAGCTGCGTGATGCCGACATCATGTCTGCCATTTCCGACACCACGTTGACTGCCGGATAAAAGACATAACCCTGCGGGTTTGCCAGTGGATGGTTTGGCTCATAACGCTGAACTGAACCGCCAGTTTCAACCACATCCAGCACCTGTACCTGTGCCCCATTAACTCCTTGAGGATGAGTAGCACTACGCGGTGAATAAACCGCCGAAAATACCGGGCTGCGCGCTTTATATACTGTTGCTGCCGAAGCCGCCGGGGACTCGGCATTCGCCAAATTGCTGGCAATTGCATTGAGCCTGATGGTTTGGGCGGTCATGGCGGAGCCTGATACCCGATAAATATTGTTAAAGGACATCCTTATTTCCCTTCAATTGCCTGTTTCAGTCCGGACAGTTTCATATTGAGAAATGACAGACTGGTTTGATAATCGAGGGCATTTTTTGAAAACTCTGCCTGCTCGATATGCAGTGCCACGGTGTTACCATCCTGCGAAGGTTGGTAGGGCAACCGGTACTTCATTTGCGGAGAGGTCATCCCGACGCCCCCTCGTTTTGCCCGTTGCATTTCAGCGCCAAAATCAATATCTTTAGCCTGAAAATTTGGCGTATTCACATTGGCCAGATTGGCCGATAGCAGTTCTGCTCTGGTAAGTCGAAGCTGCATCGCCGCTGGGTGAACCCCTAACGCTTTCTGAAAATCAATACCCACAAAATAGATCCTGATTTGATGTTAAAAACCGAGTTTGCACTCACGAACACTCACATTAATGCAAACAACGTGCCAGGTTTATAACATCATGATTAGAAACAGATTTTCATTATTCCCTTCGCCTAACGGGAAACACAATTTCCCCTCATTACGGCCCTTGCTTATCCGCTTCTCATGCCGGTGGTTACCGCTGTCTGTTGGCCTGATCTCACTGTATGCAGGAACAGCAAACAGTGCTGAAATTCACGCCAGAAAACAGGTCTATGCGCAGGCATTACACGCGGCTAGCGCTGACATTAGCCAAACCGCCAAAAATAAAAACTGGCAGGGCTATACGGTAAAAATGAATATTTTTATCCCATCAGAAGTGAGCCGTTATAAGGTGTGTAACGGTGGTGTAAGGGTGGCGGCACCTGCCAGTGGGCAGCGTGATATCTCGCGTTTGCGCTATGACATCAGTTGCCCTGATACCCAGGGTTGGGAAGTATCGGTTACGGTAAAACCAGATATCTATCTGCCGGTTTGGGTAGCAAAAAACACCCTTGAGCGCGGGAAAGTGGTGGCACCTGATGATATTGAATTGAAGAAAAAGAATATTTCGACCGCGCAGGGTGGCTATATTACCGACCCCGACGAGATAATCGGGCTTACCGTTAAACGCCGCATCCGTGGCCTGCAAGTGGTGATTCCCTCGCAATTGGAGCAACCGGTTTTAGTGACCCGTGGTCAGCAGGTACTGATGATTGCCGAGCAAGATGGGATTGAAGCTCGTATGTTAGGCGAAGCACTGAAAAATGGCCGCAAAGGGGAGCTGATTAAAGTGAGAAATCTCAGCAGTAAGCGCACGGTTACCGCCATAGTTGACGATATGGCCAAAGTCAGGATGTTGGGAATTACCAGCAGTTAGGGCCAACGGCAGCCAGTTAAGTTTTGACCATACTGTGACGCTATATCAGGTTGTAGAGGCTTCCTCCACGATAATTCCAAATAACCGGTAACTGACTATAGGTAACTTCATATGGAAATTAATGCACAGCGGCGGCAAATGATGATTGCCGCGCCAACCGCCAAAACAGAAAATGCCCCCGCGATTCAAGCTATTACGCCAGTACAGGCAGTGGCAATTACCACACAACAGGCTGCATCGGCTGGTGAGTTGCATGCCAAATTACAAAAAATGCCAGAAATTGACAGCGAACGCGTCGCCACGGCCAAAGCGGATATCCAGGCTGGTAA
Source organism: Yersinia sp. LJYL362 (assembly GCF_048323875.1). NCBI lineage: Bacteria > Pseudomonadati > Pseudomonadota > Gammaproteobacteria > Enterobacterales > Yersiniaceae > Yersinia > Yersinia sp. LJYL362. Next base: position 12,423 of record NZ_JBLWEX010000283.1, on the reverse strand, counting down.
AATCAAACTTAATACTGCGGATATCGCCCAGGCGATGCTGAACTTCCACAGGAGCTAACCGCGCGATGGAATCCGTAAATACTGTGCCACCGCAAAACAGTAAGCAAGAGCATGTGAAGCAGTTATTGGTGGCAATTCAGGAAGATCGTAAACGTTATATTGCACTGGAGAAACTGCTGGTTAAGCAGCGCGAGCTGATGATTAAACATGATTCTGAAGCCCTGCAAACGCTCAATCCGCAGTTGATGGAGCTGTATAATTTAATTGATAAAACCGCCAGCGAGCGGCGGATGCTTATGCAGGAGTTGCAATTACCCGCCCATAAAGAAGGGATGCACCTCCTGTTGAGCCAGTTACCGGCACATTATCGTGAACACGCCGGTGCCTTATGGGCTGATTTGCGTTTACGGGCCGATGCCTGTCGCCAGCAAAATCACCATAACGGTATGTTGCTGACCATGCAGATGGACTTGTTGTCTTCATTAACCAAGACTCAATCTGACTTTCTGTATGTGGGCTGAGCCGCGTTTTCTACCTCTCTTCTGCACGCTTTATCACCATGCATTTATGGGATATTCCTGCCCAATAAAACATTCGCCATCGGTTGTTACACCAGGGCGAATGTTTCACCTCTCTGCCCCAATCACGACCTATAAATAAACATAAAAAAAGCACTCAAAAATGAGTGCTCAAATTACGAGGGCGTTTATCCCGCCCGACGCCGTTGCCAACATTGCGCAGCCAGGCCATCGGTGATTTTTTGCTCCCGCCGCCCCTGCGCCACTTGCTGCTGATGCTGTTGTTGCTCGAGCACCACAGCTACAATCTTTTCCCGACAGGCTTGCTGCTGCAAATGCGTTTGCAACTTGCCCGCTTCAATATTGGCCAGCACCTGCTCCTGCTTTTGCCAGTCAATAACGCGCTGAATATTACGCTTATAGCTAGCGCTATTAGTCATCAAAGCTGCCCCCGCCACAGGCATTAATGCAAAATGCGTTAACGATGACAACGCATTGATATTATTCTGATAACGCTGACACAACTGTTTTTGCTGTGCTAATTGGCTGGTGGCCTGATCCAGTGCCCGTTGCCGCAACTGTTGTAACTGTTGCAAGGTATTCATTAGCTTGTCACTCATGATTGCACCTCAGGCTGCGGATAGAGTGCATTCAGATGCGCCAAAGTGGCTGGCAGGAGTGAAGGTTGATCCACCTCTTGGCGTAAAAAATCAATAATGGCCGGATAATACTGTACTGCCCGATCCGCCATCGGATCAGCGCCAGCAACATAGCCGCCCAGCGGGATCAATGGTTTGATCTCCAGATAATCGGCATAGCATTGCTTCAGTAAACGGGCAGATTGAATCTGTTCACGCGGCGAAATCTGGCTCATGCAGCGGCTGATCGATTGGCCGATATCAATGGCAGGGTAGTGACCCGACTCCGCCAACTGACGTGATAACACAATATGCCCATCTAATACTGCTCTGGCACAATCGACGATCGGATCCTGCTGATCATCCCCCTCTGCCAACACGGTATAAATAGCGGTCATCGTCCCGCTACCGTAGCTGTTTCCTGCACTTTCGGCCAACCGTGGAATGATACTAAAAGCAGAAGGCGGGTAGCCTTTGGTCGCCGGTGGCTCCCCCAACGACAGGGCAATTTCTCGCTGTGCCATAGCATAGCGGGTGAGTGAATCCACCAGCAGTAACACATCTTTGCCTTTATCGCGATAATAGGTCGCAACGGAGTGGCACAGTTCGGTGGCTTTAATGCGCATTAACGGCGATTCATCTGCGGGTGCAGCTATCACCACCGATTTTGCCATACCACTGGCCTGTAAGGAGTGATCGATAAACTCCTTCACCTCTCGGCCACGCTCGCCAATCAACCCGACCACCACCACATCTGCCTGAGTATAGCGAGTCATCATGCCCAACAGCATACTTTTTCCCACGCCACTGCCCGCCATCAATCCGACCCGTTGGCCTTTGCCAATAGTGAGTAAGCCGTTGATGGCTTTGACTCCCACATCCAATGGCGTGCTGACGGGTTGGCGTTGTAAAGGGTGGATTTGCGGTAATTGCTGTTGCAGCAGAGTCTCTCCACCGAGTGACCCCTTGCCATCAATCGGCTCGCCCAAGCCATTCACTACTCTCCCGAGCCAGCTATCACCAATCAGCAGTTCACCATCCAACTCGCAGGGGAAGACCCGCGCACCGCTCATCAAACCATCGGGTTGCTTGAATGGCATCAGGTAAGTGACTTCCCTGTCAAATCCCACCACTTGTGCCTCGATAAAGAGGTCTTCTGCACTCTCGACACGACAACGCTGGCCGATAGCCAGTCGGCAGCCGACACTTTCCAGCAAAATGCCATTCACTCGCACCAGGCGGCCAGCGACTCTGGCCAGATTGATGTTATCAATAGATTTCAGTGCGTTATCCAGTGCTGCCAGCTCACCCATGTTCTTGATCCGGCAGTAAGCTACTTTTCAATGCTTCGACACACTGATCCAGACGATGCTGGCAGCCAACATCAATCTCGGTGGTATCGGTGACCACACGGCATTCACCGCTCGCCATTTCGGGATCAGCCATCAGACCCCACTGTTTGACTTTCTCCGGTGCAACATCATTAATGCGGCCCAACTCGGCCGGGTTAAGATAGACTTTTAGTTGTGTTGGAACTGACGGCTGTGCCGCCAGAGCTTCATCAACTAACGCTAGCAACTGCGCCGGTTGCAGTGCCAATTCACAGCGGATAACCTGACGGGTCACCTTTTCCACTAATTGCAATAGCTCATCACGACGGCGATTTTCATAACCGTTTAAATAGTCATGCATTTTTGCGACATAACCGGTAAATGGCTCGATAGCTTCATCAAATCGGATGCTTTCTGATTGCCGCCCTTCTACCCGCCCTTTTTTCAATCCGTCGTCATACCCTAAGCGGACACCTTCTTGATATCCCTCGTCCTTCCCCTCGGACAGCCCTTTATTAAAGCCCTGGCTCACCCCTTCCTGAAAACCGTCCATCAGTTGTTTTTGATAGGCGGCCGGATCAAGTGCCATGGCATCAGCTGATGGCACGCTTTGGCGGATTTGCCGCAATGGCGGGAACTGATGAACCCGCACTTTCGCTCCGCCAGAGCGCAGGCTATTTTTTATCGACATTGCCTTACTCCATGGTCTGTTCAGCAAACAATTGCACCTGGATCTCTCCCGCTTCAGCCAGCGCGCGCACCTGTGCCATTATCTCTTTACGCACATGCTCTACGCGGCTGACCGGTACGGCCCCCATCCGATTGGTCGCATTTTGCAACTGCTGTATCTGGCGCTTAGGCAACACGTCATAAATGGCCTGGCGCAGCACCGGTTCAGTCCCTTTCAGGGCTACCGCCCAGTCCCCCATCGGGATATCATCCATCAAGCGTTGCAAGGTGACCTCACTTTGGCGGCTGAGGATAAAGAACTCATACATCTCGTCCTTCAGATCATTGAGCACCTCTTCATCACGTTCCCCCAATTGCTCCAACAGCTGCTGTTGGTTACCGGGAATACGGTTAACAATATTCGCCGCTTGCTTGATCCCCAATACCTTGGAGCCGTGTTCTGACAATACCGCTACGCCGCGTTCAATCAGGCGATCCAGTTCATCCACTACATCACGGTTAACATCATCAAGCTTGGCAATGCGGTACAGCACATCGTCCTGACGCCCTTTATCCAGATAGGCCAACACTTCGGCAGCCACATCGGGCGGTAGGAAGGCTAAAAATACCGCCTGTAATTGCAAATGCTCTTGCTCAATCAGGGCTGCCAATTGTGGTGTTCCGACCCACTGCAAGCGGGTCATACGATGGCGAATTTCATCGCCATAGATACCATTAATGACACTTTTGGAAATATCACTGCCCAAGGCTTTACTCAGAATGCCTTGCAGATAACTGCGCGATGCGCCGTTGATCCCACTTTGTTCACGATAATCGACAAAGAAGTCATCCAATGCCTGCCGTGCATGGTTCAGCTTGACACCATGCAAGCGAGACATGGTTTGGCTGATACACACCACTTCCTCGCGCGTCAGTTTCTGCATCACCATCGCCGCGGCTTCCTCACCCACACTCAGTAGCAAAATCCCTGCCTGCTCTAACCGGCTGCGTACCGGGGCTGGAGCCGTTGCGACATCATTCACTACTGCGCCGTCATTCTGATTGAGGTTTGATTCGTTCATTATTATTAATCCATTGTTTAATGACTTCGGCGACACGTTCAGTTTCTGACTGAGCTAATTGTTGCAAGTGACTAATTTTAATCTCCAGCCCTGAGCCTTGCGGTGGCAGGTTGTCATCTTCTTTGAAGGAAGAGCCCGGCAACATCGGTTCTGTGGTCGCACTGCTTTCACTTGTGGTGTTCGTTACATTCAAGCCGTCAATGTTTTCGGCCATTGCAAGGGCTGAGTGCTTATCATCACGACGCGATAACCGCGCCATCAATGGCCGCACACCGAATAACAAGAACAGTAGCGACAGTAAACCAATACCCGCAATTTCCACCCAACGGAAAGTCGTTGCATCTTGCCACCATGCAATCACCGGTTCATCCATCAAGGTCGGCACGGTAAAGGCCAACATATTCAGCGTCAGTGAGTCACCTCGTTTCACGTCGATACCCGCGGCATCTTCAATTAAACGCTTCAATTCATTCAGCTGTTCTGGTGTCCATTTTTCCAACGCCGGAGCGGATTTATTCAAAATCACGGCAACCGTCATTTTCTCCAGCTTAAATCCTGGATGGCGCACATGGCGGATATCGCGGTCGTAGGCATACTTGCGCTGTGCCTGACTACGGCTCATCATGGCGGGTGCATTGGCATTTTTCGGCTGAGCAGAAGGCTGATTGCTTAATGAACCCGGAATCCCCATCGCCATGTCTTCATTGCCGTTTTCCTGCTGAATATTCTCATCGCTGACACGCGGCTCTGCGCCATAGCGTTCCAACGTTTCTTCAATACGGCTCAAATCAAGTTGAGTCGCCACACTGATGCGGTAGTTATTCACACCAACCACGGAGCTAAGCAGATTGGCGATGCTTTTCTCGATCGTGCTCTGTAAATAATGGGCAAGCTCTGCACCATTTTTCACATTTGCCACTCCCTTGCCGTTAGCCTGATAGGCTTCTGACAATAGCTCACCATGCTGATCAACCACCCGCACATTGGCCGCTTTCATACCGGGAATACTGCCCGCCACCAACTGGACAATAGCCCCCACCTGATCTGCTTTCAGCGTTTGACCATATTTCAGGCGCAGGATGACAGATGCACTACTCTCAGAACGATTACTGATGGCAAAAGAGCTGGCTTCACTCATTCCTAAGTGAACCCGAGCATAATCTACGGCGGTCAACGCCATAATGCTTTGGGCCAGTTCCCCTTCCAGACTGCGTTTGTAACGCACATTCTGAATAAACTGGCTACTACCGAGCATGGTTTCCTGATCCATCAGTTCATAACCCGTCGGCAATGTGGCAGTAATCCCTTTAGCAGCCAGCAGAATACGGGCTCTGCCAAGTTGGTTTTCTGCCACCAATATCTGACCGTTATCGGGATTAATACGATAGGCAATCGCCTCGCCATCCAGCACTTCGACAACTTGCGTCACCGGAATATGTTCCTGTGAGCCAAACAAAGCGGTATAGCCCTGCGAACTGCGCCAAAGGCTAAAAATAATCGCTCCCGTGACCAGAATAGCCGCCGCACCCATAAGGATACTTTTTTGATTTTTACCCAACCTGATGGCAGGCAATTGTTGTTTAATTTTATCTAACACCGATTTACCCTACAGCGCAGTATTCATGACTTCGTCGAGTGCAGTGGTAAGCTTATTACGCACCTGCACCATTGCTGAGAAAGCCACACTGGCTTTCTGACTTGCTAGCATCGTGCCGCTTAAATCATCACTGACGCCCATATCCATTGCGGTTTGCTTGTCGCTTGCTACATGTTGTAAGTTATCCACGCTATTAATTGCCCCTCTGAGCACCCGAGAAAATGAAGGGGAACTTGCTCCATTTCCCTGGGCGAACAAGCTACTGCCAGCAGGCTGTGGCAATGTGGTGCCAAACTCAACTCGATTGCTGGCTATAGCCGCCATTTGTTGCATTTCCGCTATCATCGGTAATTGCATATTTGGCGTAGTGATAGCTCCAACTTTATCCATCTTTTTTCCTCTTATGAGTAGCACTCAATATCGATACCGTCTTCGCGCATATTGGCCAACCGATAACGCAAGGCGCGCGGGGTAATACCTAAAAATGCTGCTGTTTTGGATTTATTTCCCTGATGTCTTTGCAATAAATCCACGATATATTGGTATTGAGCCAAACGGCCACGTAATTTAATGTTACTTTCGCCATGACTAGATTGAATATTGGCAGTAGAAAACACCGGCTTATTTTCTGCCGATTTATTTTCAGCTAATAGCTCCTCTGATAGCGGCTCTTCCTTTGTTGCAGACAGACCTAAATGTGAAATGTCGATAAGCCCGTTATTGCTCATAATGATCCCTCGCTGAATAACGTTTTCTAATTCGCGTACATTACCTGGCCAAGAATACGTTTGTAGCTCACACTGTGCTTGCGCAGTAATATTAATTTTCACATCCAAAAAATTACGGTATTTCTTAAAGAAAGCACTCACCAACGGCATAATATCTTCCGGTCTTTCGCGCAGTGGTGAGATATGAATAGGTACCACTGATAAGCGGTAATAGAGATCTTGACGAAAACGCCCTTCGGCAATTTCAATACTCAAATCTTTGTTGGTAGAGGCAATAATACGGATATCTAACGGAATGCGTTTATGGCTACCTAAACGTTCAACTTCCTGCTCTTGTAATACGCGTAATAACTTAACCTGTAAGGCTAATGGCATATCACCAATTTCGTCTAATAATAATGTGCCGCCATTGGCTTGTTCAAATTTACCGGCAACACTGGCAACAGCCCCGGTAAATGCGCCTTTTTCATAACCGAATAATATGGCTTCTAACATACTCTCAGGAATGGCTGCGCAATTGACTGCAACATAGGGAGCACTTTCACCCATCGCTTTATGATGGATATATTTTGCCACACACTCTTTACCAGTTCCTGTTTCTCCGGTTATTAATACTGGCACATTGAATTCTGCCACCCGACGCGCAAGAGAGAATACACTCACACTGGAGGGTGCATTAGCAACAAAACCATGTTCATTTTTAGATAACACATCCATAGTCATATTCATCATAATGTACTCACTCTCCAGTAAAGCTAATAAATCATATTCAACAGTTAATAACACGACCAACAATGATGTATTCTTAAGTCTTAATGAAATAAAAATATACTTTCATTTTATTATTTAACTATTAACAAGCCAGACAACATAAAATCGCCGGGTGATAACTATATAATTACTCTTTAAAATAAAGGAGTTAAATAAAAATTAAAAATATTAATCATTTAAAATCAATGAGTTACAAATAAATTATTAATTTAAAAATAAAAAAGAAATAAATTAATAAAGAAATGCCTATTGTGCTGATTTGTAATAGAAGGTTTAATTCACACCCTATGAAAACATAAGTAATCCACTCGTTCCTCATCACCATTAGCGAGAGGACGTGAAATTAGCCAGACTATGATTTTGGATAAAGCATGAAGCCAAACAAAACTAAAGCAAGGGTCTATAGCAGTGACTCGCTACCAGAGATAATGACTCTTGATATTAATAAACTTGGGCGTCCTTACCATAAAATACCAAAAATTGTGGGGAATTACTTTGCTGTAATTGAGAGCCAAATCAGCCTTTATTTTTTGAAAAAATATCGAATCAATATCACGTTAAAAGATATTAAGTTCAAAACAGATTGTCATTATAAGAATGCTCAAACACTCAGCAGTCAGGTAGGTAATATTGCATTTGATATTGATCGTTCTCTGCTGCTTAATATTCTTAATGATTACTATGGTTTAACCAAAGAAAAAAATAATTCTTCTATCGTGGATGACACTCCAAAAACCCAGACTGAAGAGAGACTAAAAAATAAGCTGAGTATAGAAATAGCCGATCTTATTCTTAATCAACCAATGTTCGGCGAGCCACTGGTTATCAAAAACAATAACGCCACACCTATTGTTAACTGGTCTTATCGTATGGATTTCTTGCTAAAAGATTATGAGGACGGTGGTTTTACGCTGCTCATTGACACTCCTCATGTCGATAGACTGCTTAATACATTACATACCGAGGTCAGAGAAGAAAAAAAAACACAGACATTATCAATGGCACAATTTAATCAATTGGTAAGCCAATTACCTATTCGGCTTACCAGCCAGTTAAGTTGTAATGACCTCACCTTCTTTGATCTGATGGAGATAAAAGAAGGCGATATTATCCCAGCATCTTTACCTGAGCGGTTCCCAGTATTTATTGGTAAAAAACCTTTATTTAGCGCTGTGGTTACTGAAAGTCGCGGCAAACTATTTTTATCTGAATTTAATGACAAAACTAATGAGATAACCCATGACTGACCAATCAATTGAACTCAGCAACGATCTGGATTTTAATTTCTCGGAGCAAGAGAACGAAGTCAGCGCGTCGCCTTCTGTCGCAACTGTTGCCGCCCCCATTGTAGATAACAACCTGCATGAGCAGCAGCGAAAAATATCTCTGTTTAGTCGTATTCCTGTCACGTTAACACTGGAAGTCGCCTCGGTAGATATTCCACTGTCTGAATTAATGTCGGTGAATAACGATTCAGTGATTGAGTTGGACAAACTGGCGGGTGAACCACTGGATATCAAGGTCAATGGCATCATGTTCGGCCAGGCGGAAGTGGTGGTGGTTAATGAAAAATATGGCCTGCGTATTATCAGTTTCAATAGCCAAAGCCTGGGTGAACTCGCTTTATGATCTTGAGTCGCCTGCCAACTATGACAGCTAAAATCATCAGCAGTGGCCTGGTTATTAGCGGATTGCTGTATTCCCCTCTTCTCCTCGCGCAGGAGGGGGGGATTACCCTCTTTAGCACAGCACAGACTGCTGCCGGTCAGGATTATAACGTCAAGATTGAAATCCTGATCCTGATGACGCTACTTGGCCTATTGCCCATCATGATGCTAATGATGACCTGCTTTACCCGCTTTATTATCGTACTGGCGATTTTACGTCAGGCACTGGGATTGCAGCAAAGCCCTCCCAATAAAGTGCTGACCGGTATTGCGCTAGCACTAACCTTACTCGTCATGCGCCCGGTATGGACTAAGGTCCATCAAGATGCCGTCATTCCATTTCAGAATGATGAAATCACTTTGCCACAAGCATTGGCCCGCGCAGAAGTTCCTCTTAAGAACTATATGTTGGCACAAACCAGCACTAAATCGCTGGATCAAATGATGGATATTGCTCAGGTTAGCGGTGAGCCGCAGCAGCAAGATCTTACCGTAGTAACGCCCGCGTATTTGTTGAGTGAATTGAAAACTGCCTTCCAGATTGGTTTTATGATTTACATACCGTTTCTGGTCATCGACCTGATTGTCGCCAGCATTTTGATGGCAATGGGGATGATGATGCTGTCGCCGTTGATTGTTTCTCTGCCCTTTAAATTGATGCTATTCGTGTTGTGCGATGGCTGGACATTAATTGTCGGAACGCTGACTGCCAGCGTGCAGGGGCTATAGCATGATGACCACTGATATTGCTGGGGACATTATTGCCGCAGGGCTACACCTGGTATTGATCATTTCGGTAGTGGCGATTATTCCCAGCTTGTTAACCGGGCTGTTGGTCAGCATTTTTCAAGCCACCACACAGATTAATGAGCAAACGCTCAGTTTTCTGCCGCGGCTGGTGATGACCATGCTGGTATTGATCTTTGCCGGTAAATGGATGATGACCAAGCTGAGTGATTTCACTATCGCTATTTTCCAGCAAGCCGCGCAGCTGGTTGGGTAACAGGCAATGGGAATCGATATTCAAACACTCACCACACCGGTATTTGCACTTTGGCTGCCGTTTGTCCGGATTTTATCATTTTTGCATTTTTGCCCGGTTCTCCAACATCGCGCTTTTACCCGTAAAGCGAAGATTAGTATGTCGCTGCTGCTGGCTATTTTAATCACTCCAATGCTTAGCCAGCCAGTGATCCTCGGCGAATTATTATCGATGAATTCGCTACTGCTCACCGGCGAACAAATCCTGTGGGGCTGGCTATTTGGTTCCATGCTGCAACTGGTTTTTGCCGCCTTACAAGCCGCCGGCCAGATTTTATCCATGAATATGGGTTTAGGCATGGCGGTGATGAATGACCCAACCAGTGGTGCTTCAACCACCGTGATTTCACAAATTATTTTTATCTTTAGCACACTTATCTTTTTTACGATGAATGGGCACTTGCTGCTGGTCACTATCCTGTATAAAAGTTTTGTCAGTTGGCCGATGGGCGAGGCTATCAATGATTTTTCCCTGCGATCATTGGCTTTGAGCCTGGGTTGGATCATGTCATCTGCCACACTATTGGCGCTGCCAACCACCTTCATCATGCTGATCGTGCAAGGCTCTTTCGGTTTACTGAACCGAATATCTCCAACCTTAAACCTCTTTTCCCTCGGATTTCCCATTGGCATGTTGTTCGGGCTGTTGTGCTTGCTGCTGTTGGCAATCAATGTGCCGGATCACTATCTCAATTTGACCAATGAGATCCTGACGCAGCTTGAACGGATGAAGGTGTACTGATGTCATCGAGCAGCGGAGAGAAAAGTGAAAAACCGACCAGCGGTAAACTGAGCAAAGCCAGAAAGAAGGGAGATATTCCGCGTTCCAAAGATGTCACGATGGCGGCAGGATTGGTGACATCGTTAATTACGCTGACGTTGTTTTTACCCTATTACAAGGAATTAATTAGCGAGTCATTTTTGGCGGTTGGTCGCACCGCGGGCAGAATAGATGACCCCACAGCAATAGAACAATTATTGCTGGCTAATCTGTTTATCTTTTTCAAGTTTTTGCTCACGCTAGCCCCGATTCCACTGATCAGTATAGTGGCAACCTTGGTTCCCGGTGGCTGGAATTTCACGCCAGTAAAATTAATACCTGACTTTAAAAAGCTCAGCCCGCTGGCGGGAATTAAAAAGATATTTTCAGCCAGTAATGGTACCGAAGTTCTGAAAATGCTCGGCAAGTGTAGCATCGTGCTTTACACCTTGTACCTGATGGTCAAAAACTCGCTGCCTGATTTGCTGCGTTTACAGGCATTGCCACTACAGGAAGCGATTACAGAAGGATTTACCCTCTATCACAGTATTTTGGTGTATTTCATCGCGATTATTGTGATATTTGCGGCGATTGATATTCCACTGAGCAATTATCTTTTTACCAAAAAAATGAAAATGACTAAGCAGGAGGTTAAACAAGAACACAAAAGTAATGATGGCAATCCAGAAATTAAAGCCAGGGTTCGTCAGTTACAACGGCAGTTCGCTATGGGCCAAATTAATAAAACAGTCCCTAATGCTGACGTTATTATTACTAACCCAACTCATTTTTCTGTGGCATTAAAATATGCCCCGGAGAAAGCCAGTGCACCTTATATTATCGCAAAAGGGAAAGATGACATTGCCTTATATATTCGTACTGTGGCTAAAAATAATGATATTGAAATTGTTGAGTTTCCTCCTTTAGCTCGAGCTATTTACCATACCACCAAGGTTAACCAACAGGTTCCAGCCCAGCTATATCGCGCCATCGCCCAAGTACTGACCTATGTGATGCAGGTCAAGTCCTGGCGCTCAGGCCTGGCTAATAAACCGGTATTAAATACCCACATTGGTATTCCCAAAGAGATGCAGAAATTTCATGATGAAAAATAAATTTAGTTATCTTGCTCATATATTTAGAGAGACGCACGTTACCGTCCCGATATTAATACTTTGTGTGTTAGCAATGGTTATTCTACCGCTATCACCGATAGTATTGGATATCTTATTTACCTTTAACATTGTGCTATCGGTATTGGTTTTATTGGTCAGCGTAAACAGTAAACGCCCACTTGATTTTGCAATATTTCCGACCGTATTACTAATTGCCACCTTAATGCGCTTAACATTGAATGTGGCATCAACCCGAGTGGTATTACTTAATGGCCATGAGGGTGTCGGTGCGGCCGGTAAAGTAATCGAAGCGTTTGGCCAGGTGGTGATTGGCGGCAACTTTGTTGTAGGTTTCGTGGTGTTTATCATCCTGATGATCATCAACTTTGTGGTCGTAACCAAAGGTGCCGAGCGAATTTCTGAAGTTTCCGCGCGCTTTACATTGGATGCGCTGCCGGGTAAGCAGATGGCCATTGATGCCGACCTTAACGCCGGATTAATCAACC